>CAJTNW010000057.1 GCA_910577795.1 uncultured Christensenella sp. | reverse complement strand
ACTTATTCTGCCATCTCCTGTTACATCTCCTAATACTGATAAGTATATTGTCTCTACACTTGTCTTTATGTACCAACCTGTTCCTACTGCTAATTCATACTTTTGATTTAGCATTTCCTCTGTTATTCCACTTGCTGCTACTCCTTTATTATATATCAACTTGTTTTTGTTATTATATATCTCTATTTGTGTTTTGTCATACACTAAGTTATTTACAAACTCTTTTACACTTGTATTTGGTGCTATATTTCCTAAGATATATCTTTCTATTTCACTATCATTATCTCCATGTAATAAGCCTTTTTGTGTATAAGTTACCCTCTTGTCATCTTCTAACACTAAATAACTATATCCTGACTCCACACTTGCTCTTATTACATTTGCCTCTGTTATACTCAATACTCCACCATTTACATAATTGATAGTTACATTATAGTTTCCGTTTCCACTAAATACTTTGTTTGCATCAAATTCTTTTACACTTATTGCATACTCACCTTTATTTATTACATTATCTAGTGTTATTCCGTCCTTTGTAAATTGTGGGATAA
>CAJTNW010000056.1 GCA_910577795.1 uncultured Christensenella sp. | reverse complement strand
CCTTTATTTATTACATTATCTAGTGTTATTCCGTCCTTTGTAAATTGTGGGATAAATGCACTTTTATCTATTTTAAATAAACTATCTAATGTCTTGCCACTATCCTGTCCTAATAATCCTGTTGTACTATAATTATACCAATTATCTCCTATATCAATATTACTTTTGTCGTATACACTTTCAAAATTATTAGTTGTAATATCTATATCTAAATTTGTAGGTTTAATTTCATATTCAAAATATTTAGATGACTGACTTATTATGTAATTATCGTTAGTTAGTCCTGTTGCTGTTACAATATGCTTTCCAGCACTTATATTGCCTCCCGACATTGAAACCTCACAACTGCTATCTTCTACTATATTTGCTGTTGGGATTTGTGTTTCGCCATTGTATATAAATTCTGAATCATTCCATATAATGTCAACAACTTTTGGCATAATAATTAATGAAAAACTACTATTACTATATCCATCATTTTTTGCTACTACGCAAGTTGAACCTACAGCACTTCTTTTGATTTCTGTATATTCTTTTTTGTCAGTACCAACAAATGTACCTGCTGAGCATTTTAATTTAAAATTTTGTCCTGTGTACACAACAGTTGCAGTACTATTAGTTGTTGAGTATTCAGTGCCTGTACTTTCATCAGTATAAGTCCAAGTAATTTTTTGCAAAGTAGCGTCTGCCTCTGTTGAAAGAGCAACCTCATCATTTTTTAATACCATTGACCTATTAGTAGTGGAAGAGAAAAAATATTTCGATGGGGAAAATAAATTATTCTTATAACTATACCCTAATGTAAAAGTTTCTTCTAAATCATAATCAGATGAAAAATTTATTCCTATCTTTGCAATTCTCGCAATTTTTCCCACATCATTACTATCGACTAAACTTCCACCAATATATATTTTTTGCCCACTTTGCAGATATAAATTAGACTGCAAACTATTAGCATAGTTATCATATATTTGTACCCCTCCATTTATATTTAATCTTGCACTTTTATGTACCCAAACACCAGATGCATTGTATTGCGAAAAATTTCCAGTTATTATACCACCATATAAATTGGCAACAGCATCAATATCAATATACAAACCTGCATGGTAGTTTGCATCGTTATCATAAATAATGCCATTGTATAAATTCAAAATACCACCATCTTCAGCCATAACTCCACCACCAGTTGCAGTAGCAGTGTTACCAATAATTAAGCCATCATATATGTTAACAACTGCATTTGCCCCATAACTTGCAAGACCTCCGCAACTACCAGTTGCAGTATTGTTTAAAATCATACCCCCATACAAATTTAAAGTGCCACTTACTCTTATCCCAGCACCATTCATGTGTATGCTATTTACATTTAACTCATTAGGACCAGTATATGCGCCAGTTATTTTACCACACTTAATATCATATAATTTAGCTGGGTCATTTTCAAATACTTTATATACCACTTCAGAAGAATATGAACTATCATACAAATCCATTTTACCATTAACCCATATAGTTCTACCATTAGTAGTAGCACTTGTTAAATTACGATTAATTGTATAACCATTCAAGTCCAAAATTATACTTGCTCTAGTAGGCACATAAATGCTTCCATAATCATAATCATCAGTGTCATTACAACCACCAAAACCTATTCCTTTACCAAAAGTTGTGGTATACAACTCATCATCTCTTGCTACCCAGTCTTGTTGCAGTATTACTCTGATAGTCTTTCCTGTTTCTACAGAAAATTTAATAATACTATTCCACTTATTTTCCATATCTTCAGAACTACCAAACAGATAATAGGTTGTATCTTCTATAGCCATATTTTGTGTATTTAAATGTAATGGCTCTTGTTGTTTACTAGTAACATTTGTCGCCACTATACAACCAACAACTAATAGAATGGATATTGCTATAACAAAAAACACTATGCCAATTTTTCGTATTACCTTTGCCATAATAAAACCTCCATTTTATTTGTACATGTATTAA
>CAJTNW010000055.1 GCA_910577795.1 uncultured Christensenella sp. | reverse complement strand
AGTTACTATTGCTTAATCCTGTTGCTGTCGCTACATATCCATTACCAGCATTTATTTCATCACCTATTAATGTAACTTTGCAATTACTATCTTCTGCTATAGTTGCTGTTGGCTTTTGCACTCCACCATTAAATGTTAAATTAGTATTTCCCCAAACAATATCAACTTCTTTTGGTAGAATAGTTAATACAAAAGTTGGATTCAAATAATCTTCGTAAGTAAAAAATTCATAAGTTCCAACCTTATCTACGGTAAATGATTTTGCACTTCCAACACCTTGCTGATAAAAATTTTTATCTTCCATTTGTATTGTAAATGGATTACCAGTATAAGTTACGTTAACATTAATTAATTCTGCAGTACTTCCACTTTCATCACCAGACCAACTCCAAGTGACAGTTGTATCCGGTTTATTCCCTTCAAAAAATGCTACATCACTTAATCCATTTACTGCAGGTGCAGTTTTTGCTATTTTGTTTTCATTATTAGAAAAAAATACTAATTTAGGGTCAAAAGAATTTGACATTGAAAATCCACAAGTAAATGGCACTATATCTTCTGTATTTATGCTATAATCATCCGCTAAAGTTACACCAATTTTAGCAAATCCACCATAACATAATGTACCTGTTATAAATAACCTAAAATTTTTAGAAAGAAAAACATCATTATTAATAAAATCTGTATTATTTTTATCTTTTAAACTATTACCATATATTTGTACAGGACCACCTATATTTAATCCTTTATTTTCTTCAAAAAATACTCCAGCACCTCTAGCAATACCATCGCTTTCTATTGTATTACTTGCTATAGTACCACCATTTAATATTACCTTACAAGTTATTCTAACAAAAATACCACCACCATAAATTGTATCAAGTCCATTAATAATTTTATTATTTATAACACTTCCACCATTCAATATTAATCCTGAATCACTTTGTAAACCTATGCCTGCACCAGCATCTGTTCTATTTTTAGTATCAACTCTGTCAATAATGTTGCCAGAAATTTCACCACCATACATTTCCATTTTAGAGTTTCTATAAACTAAAACACCAGCAGAATTTACAATAACCTCATTATCTTTTATTTTTCCATTAAATAACGCACCATAAGAGCCATTATCTAGTGCTAATCCACCCCCGCAACGACCATCATAATTATTTGATATTTCGCCAGAATACATGTAAAAATTACTATTTTTACAATAAACACCAACACCATATTCATTGTTTACACTTGTTATATCTCTAGCCATTCTATTGTAAGAAATTTTACCACCATATATATTAATAGTAGAATGATTACTAAGATAAACTCCTCCACCAAAATCTTTTGCAAAGTTATCTCTTACTTCACCACCTAAAAGATTAAATTCTGTATGTTCGCACAAAATTCCTCCGCCACCAGTCTTTTGTGCTTTGTTGTTTAAAATCATGCCATCATTTACATTTAAAACACCCTTATAAATATGTACACCTGCACCATTATTACCTATATTATTAACAATTAAACCGCCATATAAATTAACTCTACCTGTTGCAAAAATTCCAGCACCAGATTCTGCAATATTATCGCAAATTATTCCACTATGTATAGTAAGATAAGTTAATGAACGAACTCCACTACCAAACATCTTTATATTAGTTGCTCCACCAGTAATAGTTCCATAACCAGAAGCAATAAATTTGTTTTTCAAATTAACCAAATCATTACCTTCAGACTTACATTCATTATAAATTGCCATAACTTTGTTAAAATCATACTTATTGTCTGTAATTATTAAATCGCCTTCATTAACAATTACTGCACCATTTTCATTTTGATTATTTTTTAAATCTCTATCAATAGTTTTTCCATTTAAGTCTAAGATAATTTTTACATTTTCTTGCAAATATATTCTACCATTGTCAAAACCAAAACCTTCCCCAAACGAAGTAATAAAATTGGCATCTTCTCTTGCACTCCAATGATTTTGCAAAATAACTTTAACAAGTTTATTTGTATTACTTGATTTTGTAGTTATCTCATTCCAACCATCTTGCATACATGTACAAGTAGTTGTATCTGTACACCCATCTATATGTTTTAAATCCACTTCTATATCTGCTG
>CAJTNW010000054.1 GCA_910577795.1 uncultured Christensenella sp. | reverse complement strand
CTGTTGCCTTGTTTCCTGTTATATCCATTGTTACCATATTGTAGCCATTTGGAAGATAAGTTTGTGCTGAGCCGTCATACTCAAAACTTCCACTACCATTTGGCTTTGTTAGTTTTGCTTTAGATATGTTATATAAAACAGAACTTGTATTATTTTTTATTGTATAGTTACTATTGCTTAATCCTGTTGCTGTCGCTACATATCCATTACCAGCATTTATCTGCTCCCCTACTGTTATTACCTTGCAATTTTTATCCTCTGCTATGTATGCCGTTGGTTTTTGAGCACCACCATTATACACAAAGTTGTCATCTTTCCACAAAACATCTACTTGCTTTTGCAAAACTGTTAATGTAAATACTGGATTTGCACAACTTCCATTAGTATAAAAAGCATAATTGCCAACATTATCTATGTACGAATACTCCTTACGTGCTCCTGACACTCCTGACCTGTAAAAATCAATTTTTTCACCATCTAAAAGGCATGTCAAGGTAAATGATTCACCTGAATAAGTAACTGTGGCATTTGTTTTTGTTGTATTTCCATTTTCTCTGCCAGTCCAAGTCCAAACAACTTCTTTCGTTACCTTTTCGCCGTCTTTCACCATTACCTCTGAATCTTCAGTATTTGTACTTATTATTTTGCTATCTGCATTTACAAAAAAGTATCTGCTAGGGGCAATATTTCTGTTTCTACTATTATTGTAACCATGAGTAAACGACCCATCGCCAAAATCTTCTGCCAAATCTATACCAACATGTGCAATTTGATTATAATTTGCAAGCAAACCATCTATTCCTAATTTACTTTTTTTAGTTAAATATAAATCTGAGGCTTTGCCGTTAGCAGTATTGTCAAATATTTGCACACCGCCACCTATAGTAAGCAAAACACCATAGTCTCTTGCACAAACACCGCCACCAATTGCATTATCTTCAAAATTTACTGAATTGTTTTTTATTACACCGCCTTTTAAACTCAAACCACCATTACCAGTTAACAATATTGCACCACCTGCTACTGGTGTGCTATCTTTGCTGACAACTTCATTATAAGATATTTCCCCATCATAAAGCACCATAGTTGAGTTTGACACTATCATTACAGCACCACCGCCATTGTTGTTATTTATAGAAATGTGCTCAACTCTATTATGAGAAATTTTACCACCATGCATATTAAATGTTGACCATTCTCCAAGCAAAACACCGCCGGAATCATTTTCAGCCAGATTATTTGTGATTTCTCCTGCATACATATTAAAAATTGCATTATCGTGAGTAGAAACACCACCACCATAATTTAAAGCATGGTTATATGCTATTTTGCCACCATACATATTTAAATATCCAGTAATTGCAGTTGTTCCTTTATCACCAAAACAACCAATACCTGCACCACTAGCCGCTTGGTTAAACATAATATAACCTGAATACAAATTAATACTACCAAGCCTAGTAATTACACCAGCACTAATATTTTGTGCAATTATGCCATCGTATATATTAATAACACTATTTTGAGCACCAAAAACACCGCCAGAGTTAGATACTATCATTCCACCATAAATATTCAATTGTCCATCTATATTTATAGTAATACCGCCAGCACTATTAGTTTCACTACTTTGTCCGCCTGTTATTTTGCCAAAAGGTAAATTATCCAGTTGACTTTCACTCGTTATATCTTTTACTAAATCTGCATCATAACAATTATCAATTAAAGTCAAACTGCCTGACACATAAATTGCCATACCGCTTGAAATTTTTGTTTGCAACTTTCTATCAATTGTTTTACCATTCAAATCCATTATGATGTTAGCCTCTGATGGCACATAAATAGCACCTGTATCCCCAAATCCAATACCAGTGCCAAAAGAATGATTATCTACTGCTGGGGCTATCCAGTCCTTTTCTAAAGTTACCTTAACTACAACATTATTAGTTATGGAATACATAATAGTATCATACCATAATTTTGCCATTCCGCCACAAGTACAGGTTTCTTTTTCAGGACATGTACATGTAAGCACAAACTCATTATCTGCAGTTGGTATTTCTGCAACCATATTATCATAACTACTGCCATTATCTTTATCTTCAGTAGATATGTTTATTTGATTATCAGCACTTGCTATCTTGTTACTATCTTCTGTCACATTTATTACTAGCATACTACTTATTAACAATAGAC
>CAJTNW010000053.1 GCA_910577795.1 uncultured Christensenella sp. | reverse complement strand
TCATACTTTTGATTTAGCATTTCCTCTGTTATTCCACTTGCTGCTACTCCTTTATCATATATCAACTTGTTTTTGTTATTATATATCTCTAGTTGTGTTTTATCATACACCAAGTTATTTACAAACTCATTTATACTTGTATTTGGTGCTATATTTCCTAATATATAATGTGTCATTTTATGTGATTTTAACATATCATAATCATTTACTGTGTGAATAAGATTATTATCTTTATAACTCTTTCTTACACCATTATCCAAATATACAAAATCATAAATGTTGCTATTTATTGCATCTTCAAACATTACCTCTTCATTATTTATAAATGCAATTTTTGCTCCATTATTACTGAAAAAATACTCATAAGGATTACCACTATTATTTGTAGTATAATTTGTTGTAAATACATTATTACCATAATCATCTGCCAAATGTATTCCTATTTGTGGATTTTCATATTTTGTAAGCGTGTGGGCAATATTTATAGTTTTTCCTTTTATTAAGTAAATATCTGAATTTTGATTATTTGCAATATTATTCTTTATTTTTACACTGCCACCTATATGTATCTCGCCCATATCAGTCGCATCATAAATTCCGCCACCGCCATCCATTGCGGAGTTGTTTTGGATAGTACCACCATTTAATTTAACAATTCCAGATTTACCACTGACTACACCGCTAATAAGGATACCGCCGCCATAAGTTTTAAGTGCACTAACATTGCTTACAACTTTATTATTTTCTATCAAACCACCATTAAAAACTAATTCTGCGCCAGCACCAACCATACAACCTACTCCACCAGAATTACCATCACTACCATTTTTGTACAATTCATTTCCTGTAATAGTTATATCATTAATAACACAAGTTGCACTATTATAAACCATCAAACCTGTAGAATTACCCCATGATTTGTTATTTTTGATTATACCACCATTTATGACACCTTCCGCACCATAAGTCAAATATACTCCTGCGCCATAACTAGCAGTATTCTCAAAAATTTCACTACCATACATATTAATTACACTTTTGACATCTTCAGTAGTTAAATTGCTCTTTGCAATATATATTCCACCGCCATCTACCCTACTATAATTATTTCTAATAGTTCCACTATGCAAATCAAATTTTCCATCATAAAAACATATACCTCCACCATAATTTGCATTGTTACCATGAATAATTGTATTAGTCATTTTTATAGTTGACGTTACCGAGTATATGCCACCACCTTTATTAGTCGAATTATTGCCTAATATAATACCACCATTTAAATTCAAAGTAGAAGTTGTGGAATAAATTCCACCACCATACCCTTGTTTTGCACTATTATTCATTAGCACACCACCATTTATATTGACTTCGCTATCTTGTGCATAAATGGCTCCTCCACTTGCAGCATTAATATTATCCAAAATCGTTCCGTTATTTAGTGTAAAAGTGCTATTATTTTGCATTAAAATCCCACCACCAGTATTAGCATCTGCTCCACCAGTTATTTTGCCTATCCTCAAATCTTTTATTTTGGCATAAATATAGTTAACATCACTATCTTTAAACATATCATAGGTAGAAAATATATCATTTGCGTTTTGTACATTATCAAGACTATGGTCTTCAATAGTAAGACTACCACCATTAAGATAAAACACTACCCCATAGTCTTGTGCCTTAGCCAAATTACGATTAATAGTTTTTCCATTTAAATCAAGCATAATATTAGCACCTTGTGGTACAAGTATACTACCATTTTTAAAACCATCTTCTGTTTTGCCAAACGCAGTCACATAATCCGCATCTGTTTGAGCAGTCCAGTTTGCAAGAAGTCTAACATTTACATTAACTCCACCATTATCTAAAGATTTTTTTACTGCTTGGTTCCACTTTTCAGCCATTTGAGTACAATTTCCAGCAAGTTCAAAATCATAAACTATTTCCTGTACAGCAATTGCATTGTTTATATTTCCTTTACTTGACATAGTGGAATATTTTTCATTTGTTATAGCATTTACAGATATAGCACACCCTACTAATAATAGAATGGTAATGACTGCTACAAAAAATACTATTCCCACTCTTCGTGTTATCTTTGCCATAATAAAACCTCCATTTTATCTTTATAACCTATGTACATGTATTAAATATATCTATGTACTTTTTAGGGAGATTTTTTGGCACTAATATATATTTTTTGTTAAGTTTATCTAAACATATTACAAAC
>CAJTNW010000052.1:1974-2608 GCA_910577795.1 uncultured Christensenella sp. | reverse complement strand
TTTTAAATATTTTTAGTTTTTAATTAGTTATTTCCTCTATTTGCTTTTAATTTTCTTATAAAGGCAGGAATATTATCGTCTGGTTCATTTTTTGGTATTTCAGTAGGACGAGAAATCACTTCGGGCGCAACATTAATATTTGTTGTTTTTTTATCAATTTCACCCAATGGAACATAAATAGGTTCTTCTTGACCAAATGTTCTATTTTTTAATTTACTTAATGTACCTTGAATACTACTATCCATTTTATTACTACCAGCAGAATCTTTTACTCCACCAGTTGCAATTAATGTAATTAAAATTTTGCCTTGCAAACTTGAATCAATTCCCGCACCAATAATTATATCAGCACTCTCATCAACAACCGAATGCACTAAATTACTTGCAATATCAACTTCTTCCAAAGTCATATCCAAGCCACCCATAATATTTAATATTACACCGCTTGCACCAATAATACTTGTCTCTAGCAATGGGCTTTTAACTGCTTGTTGTACTGCTGTAATGGCTCTGTTTTCACCTTCACCTTCACCAACACCTAAATGTGCAGAACATGGACCATTTATAACTCTTCTAATATCTGCAAAGTCAAGATTTATCAATGATGGTGTAGCAATTAAATCAGAAATACCTT
>CAJTNW010000052.1:0-1946 GCA_910577795.1 uncultured Christensenella sp. | reverse complement strand
CAGCCTCTTTAAAAGCATGTACAATAGGGGTATTTTTTGGCAACACTTGCATTAGTTTATCGTTAGGAACAATAAGCAAAGCATCAACATATTCTTTTAATTTTTCAATACCTTTCATGGCATTGCTCATTCTTTTTGCTCCCTCAAACCCAAATGGCTTTGTAACTATAGCAATAGTCAAAATTCCCATTTCACGGCTTAGGCTTGCAATAACAGGCGCTGCACCAGTACCAGTTCCTCCACCCATACCTGCAGTAATAAACAATAAGTTTACTCCTTCAAGCATTTTTTTCAAAGTTTCTTTTGACTCTTCTGCTGCCATTTCCCCTTTTTTAGGGTCAGCACCAGCACCAAGCCCTCTAGTCAATTGTTCACCAATTTGCACTGTTTGACATTTTGAAGTATCAAACATTAAAAGTGCTTGCTTGTCTGTATTTACAACAGCAAACTCCGCACTAGTTATTCCTGAGGCAACCATACGACTAACAGCATTACCACCGCCACCGCCTACACCAACAACTTTAATTTTTACAATGTCTGTTCCATTGCTGTTTGCAACAATTTCAGTTGCATTTGGTTCAAACTCATTCATAAACTCCTCCGCATAAATAACTAATTAATAGTCATTTATCAAATAGTACAAAAAACCATAATTTATATTAATTATATTTTATGTTAAGTAAAATTTCATTTAAATTGAATTTTATTAATTATTTCTTAATTTTTGCAAATTTATGCTAAAATTATTTTTTTTTAAACATTAAATACTTTAAAACCAAGAAGAAAATAAACTTTGCTTTGCAGGCTTGTCCATTTTTGCTACATATTGCATAAGACTTGCTGCAGATAGATATATTCTATTTTTTTCGTCATTATTAACAACTGCATTTACGATTTCGCATTGCCTATTTAAAATCTTTGTCATAAGCGGACGTAAATTTTTAATATCTGTAATTCCTCTTCCTGTTAAATAAATCTTTAAATATCCCGGATATTTTATTTTATATCCATCAATTATTCTAGCAATTTCTTCTGCAATTTCTTCAAGTCTTGCAGATGCTATCATATTGACATAAGATTTATCAAATTCTTCAATACCTTTATCAGTTCTAACTGCAATATTTCCATCATTGTCATTTAAATCTATATTGCTTTTAATATAGCATGCAGTGTTATATTGCAATTCTAGTCCATAAGATAAATCGTAAGATATATGTCCACCACCAATTGGCACAGTGTTTAGTGCAATTAATCCACCGCCCATTATATAAGAAATATCAGTTGTCAAATACCCAATATCAACTAAAACAGCGGCATTTTTAATCCTCATTTCCTTATCAGTTACAATTATACTTTCCGCTAAAGACAAATCTATAAACTTAACTTTGCGTGAATAATCGGATAAAATAGTTCTAAATAAGTTGCAAAATTCCTTTTTGCACATATTAAAAGATAAATTAAGTCCTAAAGTATAACAACTCATACCAACTGGGTCCATAACTTTTTCTTTACTATCTAAAATATAGTTTACAACCCTACTATCAACAATTTCAAATCTGCCGTCATTTTTAGGAGTTGTATTTTCACATATAGTTTGCAAATCTTTTGGACTAATTTTATGATTACAGCCAAAGTTCATTTTGTTAGAACAAACTTGTACTCTTGAAAAATCTCCAGGAACACCAACATAAATTGCAGATAACTTAATGTTATAGTCATAAAGTGCTTTGTCAAGGCATTTAGTTACAGCACCACTGACATCATCACCTTGCAACCAGTCACCTTCCATATATCCTTCATAAAAAACTTCTGCAGATGATTTCATATGAAAAATATTATCTTTTGCAATTTCTCCTATTTTTGTAAATATCTTATCAGAGCCAATATCGATAATTGCGATATTACCGTTATTAAACATATACATACCTCACACTTTTCACACTATA
>CAJTNW010000051.1 GCA_910577795.1 uncultured Christensenella sp. | reverse complement strand
TAATAAATGTGACAGAAGATAGTAACAAAATAGCAAGTGCTGATAGTCAAATAAACATATCTACTGAAGAAAGTGTTGGAAAAGATGTAACTTATAGTGGAAATAAAGGTTATACTATTCCAACAGCAGATATAGAAGTGGATTTAAAACATAAAGATGGGTGTACAGATACAACTATTTGTACTTGTATGCAAGATGGTTGGAATGAGGCATGTAATCTTTCAATAATTGGGCGACATATAAAGGTAACATTAAGGAATGACTGGATAGCCCAAGACAAAAATATTAAATCTTTTGGTGAAGGTGTTGGTTTTAATTATGGAAGAATAGTAGTTCCAACAGGTAGTATGATTACTATAGATTTAAATGGATTTAGTATTGATAGAAATGCTGACACTGTAATTCCTGTGACTGGTGGAGGTTCTGTTATAATTGTTTGGGGTGCTACCCTTAATATAGTGGATAGTGTTTATAACCAAAAATTGGATGAAATAGAGAGAATTTATAACCAATACAAAAACATTAGGCCAGAGATTAATGAAGATACTCAAACAATTGAAAATGATTTGGTTACAAAACTAAGAGAATTTAGTTGCGGAAAGATTACAGGTGGCTACACTGATAGTGCTGCCGGAGGTGGAATTGTTGCAGATTCCAATAGTACCATAAATATGTATGGTGGTATGGTTACAGGTAATCGCGCGTTAAGAGGTGGCGGTGTATGTATAAAAGCATACTGCACATTTAATATGTATGGAGGAATTATTTGCGATAACCAATGCTATAATGCAACCACTTATGGTGGTGGCGGATTAATGGTAGAGGCTCGCTCATCTTTTAATATGTATGGTGGTAAAATTATTGCTAATACTGCAATGAGACATGGGGGCGGTATAATGAATCTTGGAGGAGAAATATCTTTATACTATGGTGAAATTGCTTGTAATGCGGCAGGTTCTAATGGTGGTGGAATATTTTCGCAAGATTCTCGTAGTAAAACTATTAATAACATAGAAATGTATGACGGACATATATTTAATAATGCTGCTGAGTATGCTGGTGGAATGGCAGTGCATACTGGTGGGCAGGGTATTATTAATGGCGGATTAATTGAGGGGAATTATACTGGACAAAATTCAAGTGGTATTTTGGTATGGGATTCTAGTAAATTAATAATGAATGGTGGTAAAATTATAAAAAATGAATGTAATAGTTTTGATACTCCAGAAATTGGCGGTGCAGGAATATTGGTAGGTAATGCTTCTGTATGTGAGTTAAATAAAGTTGAAATTAGTGAAAATGTTTTAAGGACAGATATTGCAGATAGAGTTTTAACTGGTGCAGGAATTTTACTTACAAATGCAGTTAGTAGTAAAAATAGTGCAATTATTAAATTGAGTAATTGTATTGTTGCTAATAACAAAATTCAAACAACAACTGGTGCTTCACAATATGGTGCTGGTATAGGAATAACTGATTCCGTAAAGAAATATGCAAAAATTGAATTAGGGGCATCTAATCAAGTGTATAATAATATTGCAGATGGTAGAGAGTCAGATTTATACTTACATAAAGGATTTAAGTTGGATGTTACTGGTGGTCTTGCAAATGGTGGTGCTAGTTTTATTGGTATAGATTTGGAAGAAGAATTTGAAGGTGAATTTACTAGAAATTATAATGTATATAATGTTTCGTTAACACCTTCTTATGCGTTTTTTTCTAATCATCAAAATGAATATGCTGATTTTTCTTCAGTTAGTAATGAGGTTTACATGAAGACTGGTAGTACAACATCGGATTTAGGCACTTGGACTTTTACAGGGGATACAGCAATTAGTTCAACAGGGACATATATAGAACTTCCGTATCGAGAAGAAGGATACACAATAACTCATTCATTTAATGGTGAGTCAAAAACATTTTGGGGAAGTGGTGTTCCTAATGGTTCAGAAGTTGCAACACATACTTTTACAAATGTAGGTGAATATGCTTTATGGAGCCATGTGAATATAAAAAACCATCAATTTTCTTTAGTAATATTGCCAAAAGTAGTAGATGTTTTGTGGGAAAATAATGAGTTTACATATACTGGTTTATACCAAAAACCTATTGCATATATTGCTGAAGATAGTAATTGCAAGGTTGAAGTAAAAGGGGAACAAATAAATAGTGGTAGTCATTACATTGCAACTGCAGTTTCATTAAATAATAAGAATTATAAAATTAACCCTGAAACAATGAACAAGCCTTTTATCATTAAAAAGGTAAAATTAAATAAGCCTAATGGAATGGGCAGTTTTGAATATGATGGAACGCAACAAATATTTGAGCCTAATGATTTTAATAGTGCTACAATGAATATTGCAAACAATGCAGCAACAAATGTTGGTAGTTATACTGCAACAATTTCTATTAAAGACAAAATCAATTATATTTGGGCGGACAATAGTTATGAAGACATTACTTTGCAATATGCAATAACACTAGCCCCACCAGTAAACGAAGAGAATGGAGTATATAGATTTATCTACTTAGCCGAAGAGGGAGATAAACAAATAAGAAAGACATATAAGGAAAGTGGATTAGTACACGGTATAAACGATAGCGAAGT
>CAJTNW010000050.1 GCA_910577795.1 uncultured Christensenella sp. | reverse complement strand
TTATGGCAAAACTAATAAAAAGAGTAGGTATAGTGATATTGATGATAGTAGTAACGTGTCTATTGTTAGTAAGTAGTATGCTTGTAATAAATGTGACAGAAAATGATGGCATAGTTGCAGTAACAGGAAATAAAAATAATATATCATCCAGTGACAGCAAGGTAGGGAGCGGTTCACCTATTCCTGCCATTCCTACAGCAGAAAAGGAATATATTTTACAGGGTAGTAATGATGAGATGCATGTGATATGGACTGAGGCTAATCAATATTCTGTTGATAATTCAGCAAAAGTCAAAGTTACCCTTGCAAATGACTGGATAGCAGATATTAACAACGATTATGCTATTGCTACTGGTCATAGAGTTCTTAAAACTATGGTAAATTCAGATATTATCTTTGATTTAAATGGTTATACTATTGACAAAAAGGTTAGAGAGGAACTACAAGATAAAGGTGAAATATTTTATATTGGTGATAATTTTACTCTTATAGATAGTAAGTATGATGGAAATAGGGTTAATCAAATTTATGAGCAATACAAAGATGATAAGGAAAGACTTGTTGCAGAGTTGAAATCTTTGCCTTTTGGAAAACTAAAGGGCGGCTCATCTAGTGATAGTGGAGCGATTAATACTAGTGGCGCTGCATCTGGTGTTGTTAATATATATGGGGGTATTTTTACTGAAAATTACGGCCCAGGAGGTGGAGCAATTAGTACTGATGCTGGTTTTATTTTAAATGTTTATGATTGCGTTATGGTAGAAAATCATGTTGCTAACCAAGGTGGAGCAATACATACACGTGGTCCTTTAAATATGTATGGCGGTAAAATTGTCAGTAATAGTGCGAAAAGCATTGGTGGTGCTGTTGCTGTAAAGGCTAAAACAGGTCAATTTGTTATGTATGGTGGTGATATTGCTTATAACGATGCTACAAGCCGTGGAGGTGGTTTGTATGTTGAAACCGCCAATAAGTCCGAATACTCTTTTGTTATGTATGACGGAAATATTTTTAAAAATAGTTCTGCTATGGATGCTGGTATTGTAATTAAAAATTCTAGAGGAATTATGTATGACGGAAGAATTGACGGAAATATGGCTACTATAGATACTGCAGGCATAGCAATTTGGGAAGGCAGTTATTTTGAAATGCATGACGGAGAAATAGTTAATAACCTACTTAAAGGTGAAAAAATGAATGGTAGTGGTGCTGGAGGAATGTACGTTGGCGGTGAGGCTACAATGATAATGTATGGAGGAAAAATTTGTAATAATAAAATTGAGTCTGAGATAGGAAATGTAATCACCAATGGTGCTGGTATAAATATATCTGAAGGAGCAACGTATACAAGAGTTTCGTTAAAAGGCGGAATTATTGCAGGCAATACGATTACAAATCCTCACACTTCAACACATGGCGCAGGAATAGGATTTTACAATAATAATCCATATAAATCAGTGCTTGAGATGGGCGGTGCTCTTCAAATTTATAATAACACTGTTAATGGTGAAGATTCAGATGTATATTTGCCTATTGACTTTAAAATAAATATTATTGAAAGCATGGCTACAGGCAATAACGGTATTTCACGCATAGGCATAGATTTGGCAGATAATTATACAGGTGCTTTCACAAAAAACTATGGTTTATTTAGTTCTACTCTAACAGAATCTTATGTGTTTTTTTCTAATCATGAAAATGAAGTAACTGAACGTATAACGGAAAATGGTGTATATGACATTGGCATGAAAGAAGGTGCCAATTTCAGTGGTTATGGAACTTGGAAAATTGTAAGTGGTAGTAATACTATAACTTCAAATAGTATGGATGGATATGTAGAATTGCCTTATGTGGAAGATGGATATCTTGTAACATTTGAATTTGATGGTAAGGAACAAGCAATTTGGGGGGCTGGAAATGCAATTAGTAATACCCAAATATCTATTCAAAATGTTGGAACTCATAGAATTTGGAATAATACAACAACTACGCTAAATAGAGGAATTGGTGTAAGAATTTTGCCTATTGAGGTAGATGTGTTATGGAAAAATACGGAACTTTTATATAATGGTGGGTTGCAAAAACCGACTGCGTATATTGCAGAAGATGCAGATTGCAAAGTTGAGGTAAATGGTGAACAGATAGAAAGCGGAAATCATTATTTAGCAAGTGCTGTAAGTTTGAGTAATAGTAATTACACAATAAGAAAATCAAGTATGTATCAACCATTTAGTATAGCAAAAGTAAAACTCGCAAAACCTTTTGGAAGTGGAAGTTTTGAGTATAATGGAGCAGAAAAAGAGTTTATACCAAATGGATATAATCTAGTAACAATGAATATAACAGGAAACAAGGCAACAGAAGTTGGAAGTTATAATGCAGTTGTATCTATAAAAGATAAACATAATTATGAGTGGCTAGATGGAACAAATGAAGATATAACATTATCTTATGCAATAACATTAGCCCCACCAGTAAATGAAGAAACTGGAGTATATAGATTTATCTACTTAGCCAAAGAGGGAGACAAACAAGTAAGAAAGACATATAAGGAAAGTGGACTAGTACACGGAATAAATGATAGCGAAGTAAATGGTGGAAAAGCAGTAATAGGCAATATAGCACCAAATACAAGTGTAAAAGAGTTTATAGAGACATTAGGATTTGATACAATCAAAATAGTATTAAAAGATAATAAAGGTAAGGATATATACAAAAACAATGCACCAGTAGATAGTGCAACTTATGATAACAAATATGAACTCGCAGTAGGAACAGGATGGAGAGTAGAGTATACAAACAATGGAAATACAGAGACAATATACTTATCAGTAC
>CAJTNW010000049.1 GCA_910577795.1 uncultured Christensenella sp. | reverse complement strand
GCCTTAACCTATCTATTCTGTTTCCAAGGTTCAGTTGTGTGCCACATTTATTGCAGCTTGTATATAATAACATATCTAAAATAATATGTCAACAAAAAAACTAGCTTTTTTCAAAAAAAATTTTTAAACATTTGAAATAAAATAAAAAAGCCTATTTTAAAAACTTTATTTATAATATTTTATATTAAAATAATGTAGATATATTATATAAATTATATAAAATAACATTAATCAACATATTAAAATTAATATATTAAACATTAATTGTTTATTAAAACCAACATATTTAAATAATTATAAATAATGTTTTTTACTTACTTTTCCATTGAGATTCTACAAGTACTCCCCTCAGTTTTCATTTTACAACCAATTAATTCTTTAAAAAATTCTTTCTTATTCTTTGCATTATATATTTTACAATTAAATTGTTTATATTCCTTTTCTAATAATATAACAACTTCATTATAATTTGCCCAACCATTGTCATAATGCTTAGTTTTGCCAATATAATTAGCAATTTTTGATTTTAACTCTTCTAAAGTAGGTGCAGAAACTTTTTCTTCATTATTAACACTACTCTTTTCTGGTTTTGATTTTGTAGTTTGGGTCGAAGCATTTGTTGTATTAGAATTTTTTGCTACTTCAGAGTCAATTTCTTCTTTCTTTTCTGTTTCTTTACTTGCATCTAAACTTTCTTTCAATTTATCTAGCATTAAAAACCTATCACAAGAATTACTAAGTGAAATATGCGACTGCTCTTTGCCTGCAATAACAACATACATTCCACCCTCTATTAACCTTTGCCCTAATCTGCAAAAATCGCTATCTGAAGTTGCTAGGCAAAATGCATCTACATCCCCTTTGTAAAGTAAATCCATAGCCTCAATAGCAATTAACATATCGGAAGTATTTTTTTTCTTAACTGGTGCAAAAGTATGTATTGGAACTATTGCTCGCTCTATGCACAATTCACTCCAAGATTTATTTTTTGAATTAGAAAAATCGCCGTATGCTCTTTTATATCTTATATTTCCTAATTCAGACAATTCGTTTAAAATTATTTCATAATAATCGGTTGACAAATTGTCACAATCAATTAGTAATGCTATTGTATAATCTTTTTCCATAATTTCCTCCCAATCTAAACATTATATTTTCTTTCTATTACTCCGCCGCCAATGCAATATTTGCCACGATATACTACTGCGTATTGACCTTCTGCTATGGCACGTTGTTTTTGTTCAAATACCAGTTTGATTCCGCCAGTCTCTTTAATAAAACATTTTGCTTTTTGCAAGGCTTGTCTATGCCTTATGCGTACCAAACATTCAAATTCTGACTCAGCAGGTTTTTCAGGGATAAAATTAAAATCATCTGTTTCTAAGCAATTATGAAACAACACATCCATTTCACCTTGAGATACATATAAAATATTTTTTTCTACATCTTTATCCAAAACAAACCATCTGCTACCATTGCCATCTTGCTTACCGCCTATACCTAAACCTCTGCGTTGTCCTATTGTATAATAATAAACACCTTGATGCGTACCAACAACTTCGCCATCAATAGTCATCATTTTGCCCGGTTTCATTGGTATGTACTCTGACAAAAATTTACGAAAATTTCTTTCGCCAATAAAACAAATGCCTGTGCTATCTTTTTTTTCTGCAGTAGAAAGATTATATTTTTTCGCAAGTTCTCTAACAGTTGGCTTATCAATATCGCCTATAGGAAAGATTACCTTATCAAGTTGCTGTGATGTTAATTGATTTAAAAAATATGTTTGGTCTTTATTGTCATCTTCTGCACGCACTAAATAACTTTTACCATCTTTATGTTCTACATTGCAATAATGTCCTGTTGCCACATAGTCAGCACCCGTTTTAAGTGCATATTTTAAAAAAGTATCAAATTTAATTTCCTTATTACACAACACATCTGGGTTAGGAGTTCTACCTTTTTTATATTCCTCAACAAAATGTTTAAATACTCTATCATAATACTCTTCGCTAAAATCTACAGAGTAATATGGTATGCCTATTTTGTTACAAACATCTTTGACATCTTGAAAGTCTTCGTCCGCAGTACAACAACCCATTTCGTCAGTCTCTTTCCAATTACGCATAAATAGCCCTATTACTTCGTGACCTTGCTCTTTTAATAATGCTGCAGTCAAAGAACTATCTACACCACCACTCATACCAACTACTATCTTAGCCATAAATTCCAACTGACAAATATTTATTTGCATTATCTGGCACAATAATTACAATATTTTTGTCAACATTCTCCTTACATAATTCTTTTGCTGCAATATAATTTGCACCTGCACTTATTCCGGCCATTATGCCATATTTTAAAGCAAGTTCCTTTGCTCCCAACACAGCATCGGAAGATGCCACTATCATCATTTTATCAATTAGTTTTGTATCCAAAAGTTGAGGAATAAAATTAGCGCCAATACCTTGAATACCATGACCTCCAGCCACTCCTTTGGTAATCAAAGGGCTCTCTTTTGGTTCAATACCCACGATTTTTGAAGGGTAATTATTATCTTTTACATATTTGCTAATTCCCATAAGTGTACCGCCTGAGCCTATTCCGTCAATAATAAAATCTGCTTTTACTTTAGCAAAAATCTCGGGAGCAGTTGTCTCATAATGTGCAAGTGCGTTATCTGGATTTGCAAACTGATTTGGTATAAAACTATTATTTATTTGCTTATGCAAATCATTTGCTTTATCAATAGCGCCTTGCATACCTTTTTCCTTTGGTGTTAATACTAACTCCGCACCTAATGCTTGCAAAATTTGTCTTCTTTCCACACTCATATTGTCTGGAAGAGTCAATATTGCTTTCATTCCCATTCTTGCACACATAAACGCAAGTCCAATACCTGTATTTCCAGAAGTTGGCTCTATAATAGTCGCACCCGCTTTAATTTCTCCTCGCTCAAGTGCTTTTTTTATCATATAATATGCTGGTCTATCCTTAACACTACCTGTAGGATTATAATATTCTAATTTGGCAAATATTTTATTTCCATTTATTTCGTCAACTAAAACAAGCGGGGTGTTTCCCAAAGTGTTCATCATAGTTTTCATATATACTCCTTTTTGCTTATTAGCAAAATACTTAAAATTAATTATTTTATTTAATACTTTATAAATCATTATCTTTTAAATACTCTTTTAATTTTTCAGCCGTAAACTTTTGTGCTTTAATAGCATCTTTAGATATTGGAACAATAGAAACCGCATGCAGTCCTGCCACACCTTTTGTTGTGTATAATGAGTATTCAACCTCTTCATCATTTAGCACCTTTAAAAGTGTTTTTGTTCCTAAATCAAAAGCATCATACTTGCCTCTTATAACAATAGTTGGCGGAAAATTGTTTTTTATATAGTTTAATGGACTATAATCATTACAATTTAAAATATCTTTATTCTTTAAATCTTTATTGGTAAGATTAAAAAATGCTTTTACATACGACTTGCAAAAAGGTGCTTTTGCTTTTAAAATTTCATTTATACTATAAGCACCATTTATTAACACAAGACTACTTATTTTAAACTCATTTTCCCTACAAAAATCGATACTATTTTTAGAAAATAACTCTTTATTTTTGGTTATTGCAGCAATATAACTTGCAAAATATGCCCCAGCAGACTCCCCACCCAAAACAATTTTGTTAGTGTCTAAATTATATTTATCTGATAGTTCATATACATATTCTATTGCTTTAAAGATATCTGACAACTGATTTGGAAATTGTTTTTGCGGTGCCAAACTATAACCCACATTTACCACAAAAAATCCTTGCCTTGCCATAGTGCAACAATATGTTCTTCTTAAAGCCATTGTGCCTGAAACAAAGCCTCCGCCATGAATATAAAAAAATATAGGGAGTTTTTCATTTGTACTATTATTTTGATAAAAAATATCCAGTTTTTGATATTTATCATCACCATACGCAATGTTTAATTTTTTTACTAAACCTTTTGAATTAGTAGGCACAAATGCTTTTAAAAGCCATTCTGACCCAGTAAGCATTTTGCCAATACAACTTGCATAGTAATAATCAAACTTTTTCATTCCCCCTCCTTTTATACTTAGATGCCTTATCTTTTAGATATTGCTTAATATTATTAGTTTATCACTTTTTTAGCAAAACTGCAATAATTTTTAAAAAATACTTATCTAATTAAGTTTTTTATTTATTTTATTACACTTTATATATATTATATTAATAAAAAAGTTACTAATTCATATAAAAAAGGATGGATAATTCCATCCTTTTTAAATTTTGTTTAATAAAACAAGTTTATAGACAATTTGTTATCCATTATGTTTCGTATTATCTCTGCATCTGCTGTTGTTACTATTCC
>CAJTNW010000048.1:1723-4433 GCA_910577795.1 uncultured Christensenella sp. | reverse complement strand
TAAGGTGGGGTATAAGGACTGGACGTTTGTAATAAAGGAAACAGATGTGTTGAATATAGAAGCCTTAGAGTCGCCACAAGACGAGATAATGTTTTATGCGTTTAAGAAGAATGACTTGAGGAAAGTAAACAAATTGCAAAGTCAAATAGACCAAGTGGATAGTGATACTAACTTAAGCAACCAAAATAATATGCCTGACTCAGATAGTAAATATAATAAAAAAGGTAAAGGCAGGAAATAATAGCATTCATTAAATTAAAAACAAGCAACACTTAGGTTTTTAAGTGTTGCTTATTTTTGTAATTATCAGGATAAATTGTAAATGTTTATTCCGTATATATCTTTAGTTTTGTCATAAAATAAATTGATATGTGGCGGAAAATAAGTGTAAATAATCAAAAAAATCAAAATAAATATAGAAATAGATATATACAAATACCAATATTTTGAAAAATACCCTTTAATCAATATTTTATAACTTATAATAAACTTTGCAATTATAATTAAAACGGCAATGGCAATATCTATTGCAAGAAAATTTTTGCCAATTATTCCTGAATAAGTATAAAAAAGCGTTATCATAACTGGTATAGATAGTATAAGAGGTATACTTTTTGCCGTTAAATATACTTTAATATTGGGTTTTAAAATAAAAAATTCTATTATACTATAAATAAAGTATGGGTAAAAAATAATCTTACTATGTTCCCAAACACTTTCATTAGTGGCAAATAACCATGCAATTGCTTGTGTTTTATTCAGCCATTCGTAAGCAAAATGGAATACAAATGACATTGCAAGGCAAAATATAAGTCCAATTATTTCGCTTATTAAAATCTTTTTGTTTACTTGCATAATTATATTGTCCTTTTATCTTGTATTACTATTCCTATAGAATTTGCGATATCAAAATATTCTTGCCACCTGTATTCACGTATAGGATAGTGCTTATCGTCTGTTTTTACAATAAGACAAGGTGATATTTTATTATAATTATCTACAATAAACATTTCGGTAATTGTGCTTTCTTTAATTTTCTTTTTAATATTAGAGTGATAATTATAATAAGACATAAAAACCTTTAAATACAATATTTTAATTTAATTATTTACTTTTTAATTTATTTTATGCAAAATAAAAAACAATAATGGCAAAAGTAGGATAATATCTTTTAAATTTGAATAAAAAATAAAATTCTGTTAAAAAAGTGTTGATTTTTTTTAAGTAATATGATATTATATATAAGCAATAAGCCGAAGTGGTGGAATGGCAGACGCGCTGGACTCAAAATCCAGTGAGGGCGACCTCGTGCGGGTTCAAGTCCCGCCTTCGGCACCATTAAATGACCTAAGTTACTACTTAGGTCATATTTTTTGTGCGAAGCCGTGACCTACCGAAATAATGTGACACTCGTTAATGGCTCGTTATTTCGTCGCAATGCTCATTGCAAGTCCCGCCTTTGGCACCAACAAACACACTTATAAGTAGTACATTAAACTCTCTATGTATGTTTTTTTATGCAAAATGCCTTATTTAGGCTTTTTTTGTTTAGTTATCTTTCTTCGTACAATATAATGCTTGCTATGATTGGATATAATTACTCGCTGCTTTGCTCGTCACAAATTTTTGAGTTAGACACGGCATAAAAGATTTTGCCATTCATTGAATGAAAAGGAGTGTACTCTAAATAAAAAAAATAAAAGCAGACTAGAGTCCGCTTTTATTTATCTGTTGTCAATTTTTTCGGGATATATATCGTGGCACGAAAGTCTGTCCCAAGCTACTTTTTCCCACTTGGTTTCCTTTTTGCCATAGTTACAATATGGGTCTATTGAAATTCCACCACGGGGCAGAAATTTGCCCCATACTTCAATATATGCGGGGTCCATCAAATCAATTAGGTCATTCATAATTATGTTCACGCAGTCTTCGTGGAAATCTCCACGATTTCTGAACCCGAATAGATATAACTTTAAAGACTTGCTTTCAACCATCTTTTTGCATGGTACATATGAAATGTATATTGTAGCAAAATCGGGTTGACCTGTTATGGGACAAAGGCTTGTGAATTCAGGACAGTTGAACTTTACGAAATAGTCCCTTTCAGGATGTTTGTTTGCAAATGTTTCTAAAACGGACGGGTCGTAAGTCTGCGGATATTTCGTGTTGTTGCTACCAAGCAATTTAATGCCTTCGTTCTGCTTTTCTCTTGACATATTATTCTCCTTTTATTGCAGGGTCTTCTATTTTGTTGGCTTTAAATGCATCAGCACGGTCACGACATGTAGCACATACACCGCAAGGTTTTTCGCCGCCAGAATAACAACTCCACGTATATTTATATGGAACACCAAGTTCAAGTCCCTTTTTTATTACCTGCGATTTGTTTAAGTTAACAAAAGGTGCAAAAATTTTAAGTTGGCAGCCGCTGCCAGTATAAATGGCTTCGTTCATAGCAGAATTGAATTTTTCACTGCAATCTGGATAGGCATTGCCAGCCGAATCGTCGCCATGGGCACCATAATATATCACTTCGCACCCATGCGATAGTGCAATGCTTGCCGCTACCGAAAGAAATAGTCCATTTCTAAAAGGAACATAGGTTGAAACAGGTTTGCCTCCTGTTACAGAAAGTTGTTCAGCATAACTTTGCAATGGTATATCATTGGGAGACTCTGCCAAGAGCGAACAGTCAGAATCTTCGAATATG
>CAJTNW010000048.1:0-1713 GCA_910577795.1 uncultured Christensenella sp. | reverse complement strand
CTGAAAGGTCGAGCCGTTTTAAAGCAACACCATAAAAGTCAGCAATTTTTTGTGCCGCATCAAGTTCTTTACTATGTGTCTGTCCATAGTAAACGGAAAGGGCAGACACGTCCGCCACACCATATTTCTGAACTGCCAGTCCTAGACAGGTTGCACTATCCACACCACCGCTTAATAATACAAGTGCTTTCATATCTTATCCTCCAAAAGATTTTGTAAAGAAACATCGTCTTTGAACGCACCGAAGTAAGTTTTGGTAATCGTCTTGGACGAAACGTTTTTTATCCCACGCGAAGTCATACAACTATGGCAGCCTTCTATCATAACACCCACATCGGGGGATAGGGTCGCAAGCGAAATTATCTCGGCAATGTCTTGTCCCAAGCGCTCTTGCAATTGTAGTCGCTTTGCTGCCATATCGCAGATTCGCGCGATTTTGCTTAGTCCCAAAACTCTTCCGTGCGGGATATATGCCACGTTGACTTTCATATTGTACATAAGTGCCATATGATGCTCGCAATAACTGAATACACTTATGTCCTTTATAACTACTGCGCCGCCTAAATTATGGTGAGACGGAATTTCAAAAGTTTTTCCAAACATTTCCGCAATTTCATGATTGGTGTATTTTATACCTTCAAAAACTTCTTCGTACATTCGTGCTACGCGGGCGGGTGTTTCGCGTAGACCTTCTCTATTGGGGTCTTCACCTATGGCGACTAATAAACCACGGATATGTTTTTCTATTTCTTTAATATCCATACTTTCTCCTATACCCCGCGCGTATTGGGGTTCCAAATTATTTTATGTAACTGTAGTTGTAATCGAACATCATTAAGTTTATGGTCTTTGATAAACTCCACGATTTCTTCGGGTTTGATTTTTCCAAACACAGGGCTAAAATAAATGTGGCATCTATTTATAAGTTCATACTCATTTATAATCTCTTTAGCACGCACTAAATCGCAAAAATCACCTACCACAAACTTGACCGCATCATGTAACGCAAGGTAAGAAAAGTTCTTGATTAACATAAATGTTTCCATTCCACTTGAAGGAAGTTTATAATCGGTGGTAATGGTAGGACGGGGCGAAAGGGAAACGATATCTTTCAATAGTATGCTTCCGTTGGTTTCTATTTCAACTTTTGCACCTGACTTGCCCAGCATAACTATAAGTCGTGCAATATCCGCCTGCAAAAGAGGTTCTCCACCGGTAAGGGTAACATTTTTTACACCTGTTGATTTTACATATTCAACAAGTTCTTCCGCAGAAGCAAGTTCATATTTTACGTGGGTGGTATTTGCCCAACGAGTGTCGCAATAACTACAATTAAGATTGCAGTTGCAGAACCGCAAGAATACGGCAAGTTCACCCGCACGTGGACCTTCGCCATTTATACTTACAAACTTTTCAGCAACTTTAAAATAGTACATATCACTCACCATACACTGCACAGTTTTCAGGAGACTCGTAAACAGTCACGCAGGAAATAGGCAAGCCTTTGTTGCAAAGGTCAGTAAATATGTGTGCAGCAAAGTTTTCTGCGGTGGGTCTGAAATCTGTTTCATATAATGTAAACCCTTCTTCTTTTAGTGCGGCGATGGTTGTAGGTTTAAGGGTGTTTTTTTCGTAAATAAGAGTATGGTCAAAGCCTGCTGCAAGTTTTTTAACAGCCTGTTTAAAATCGCCGAAGTCCCAAATCATACCGCG
>CAJTNW010000047.1 GCA_910577795.1 uncultured Christensenella sp. | reverse complement strand
ACGAAGGCAAATATGCAATTGGTGCTTTTAACGTAAACAACATGGAAATTATTCAAGGTATCGTTGATGCCGCTAAAGAAGAACAAGCACCTCTTATTCTTCAAGTTTCTGCTGGTGCACGTAAGTATGCAAATGCTACTTACCTTCGCAAAATGGTTGATGCTGCAGTTATTGATAGCAACCTACCAATCTGCTTACACTTAGACCACGGCGATACATTTGAGTTGTGCAAAGACTGTATAGACAATGGATTTACATCTGTTATGATTGATGGTTCTCATCATCCATTTGAGAAAAATATCGAACTTGCTAAAAAAGTTGCTGATTATGCTCACGAAAGAGGAGTTGTAGTTGAAGCAGAACTTGGTAGACTTGCTGGTATTGAAGATGCTGTTAATGTAAGTGCAGAAGACGCATCTTACACTCGTCCAGAAGAAGTTGAAGAGTTTGTTACTAAAACTGGTGTTGATAGTTTGGCAATTGCTATTGGTACTAGCCATGGTGCATACAAATTCAAACCAGGTCAAAAACCTCAACTTAAGTTTGACATTTTGGAAGAAGTAGAAAGAAGACTACCTAACTTCCCTATCGTTTTACATGGTGCTTCATCAGTTCCACAACAATTCGTTAAAATCATTAACGAAAATGGCGGAAAAATGCCAGATGCTATTGGTATTCCAGAAGAAATGCTACGTCAAGCAGCAAGCATGGCTGTTTGCAAAATCAACATTGACTCTGACTTAAGACTAGCATGCACTGCTGCTATCCGTAAACACTTCAATGAGCATCCAGACCACTTTGACCCACGTCAATACCTAGGTGACGCAAGAGCAAACATTAAAGAAATCGTTCGTCACAAACTAGTTAACGTTTTAGGTTGTAATGGTAAAGCGGCTGAAATTATTGCTGCTGTTAACAAAAACTCATAATTGAATTAAAATTTTAATAGATATAAAGTAAAATAAAAGTCGGCATACCGACTTTTATTTGTTTATTTAAACATTTTTATCAATTTTACTTTTAATTTAATTAATATTAATTGATTAAATATAAAAGATATTCGCACAAAAAATTGCACCAATATGGTGCAATTTTTTAATTTTATTTTTCAAATGGTAAATATTTATGTGTTGTTTTAGTAACACCACTATTATCTATTGTAATAGTAGTACCTCCACTTACCATACCAGATTTATCCCAGTAACAACCATCACCTGTCTTTAGCCCATAAGTTAATCTAATACCATCATACACAATAGAAGAATCATTTACGTGGTCGTGTCCTACAATAACATCTTTAGTGCTACCAAGTTCTTTCATTTTATCAAAAAATCCACTATTGTAATATGGTGAACAAATAATTGTTCCTTCTTCTCTATTCAAACCAAAGTTACCATCTGCTCCTATAACATCTCTACCATTATAATCTTCTGGCAAAGTTTTTTCGTATTTTGCATAAGCAATATTGAATTCAGGCAATGGAATATGAAAATATGTAGAAGATGGTACAACAACATCATTATTTAATTTTTGCACACCTTTTACAACCCATTCATACCACTCAATTTGTGTTTGCTTAATATAATCATAGTTTGTACCAACTGCTTTATATCCAGTCAATGTATTATCTTTACTAAGTTCCTCTTCATTATAAGGCCTATAAATATATCCATTATTAGTAAACCAACCATCTAGGCCATCTATTGGCTTGCCAGCATCTTTATTATTAAAATACTCTGGATGTTGGTCACTATTATTAGAATGAGAGTCCATCATAAAAATAGTATGTACTATTTGACTATCACTATTTAAAACATTGATGACATAATTGCCAACCCCTGCAATATTGTTTGGACCTTTTGCTAAGTCTTTAGTTCTTTTGTCATTTTCACCATAATTAAATATACAATTTTCTGCTTTTAAAAATTGCTCTATTATCCAATTTTTATCAACTTCAGATTCAGGCTCATGATTACCAAAAACTGCCGCCCAAGGCACACCAAGAGCATCTATATTTTTAATAAACTTTTTAGTTGCAGCCTTTGCATTGTATAACCAAAAATTATCACCTGTAAATGTAATTAAATCTAGTTTTTCTTGTTCAACTAATTTTTTAACCAAATCATAGTTACGTTTGTTTTGAGATAAAGAGTACATAGAAGACATTTGCAAATCTGCAATATTTAAAACTTTAAAATCTTTATCGTCACTTTTGTTAATCACATAACCATCTTTTGCAATATCAAAATCTTTAGTTTTATCATAAACATAACTACTAGAATCACCTTTTGCAGGTGTAAATAATACCCCACAAGCAATAGCAACCGATAAGCATAAAGTCACCACAACCACAACAACTGCTATAATAATTACAAGTTTACGATTAGCAAATATATCTTTAAATTTTCCCATAAAATCCTCCAAAATTACTTGCTTACTTTTAGTATTATAACATTTTTAAGCAATTAAATCAACCACAATATCTTTTTAATACTTTAACAATAAAAGCAATAAAAACTATTCAAAAATCGCCACTAAATTTAAAAATCATAAAAATAAGCCAGATAATTATCTGACTTATTTTATATATTAGTTATTGTAAAAATATGGATATATCAATTTTTAAATCCAAAACATTTCTTATAATTTCACTATCTGCAGTAGTAACTTTTCCTATATTTACTATCAAACTTGCTAGTTTCTTTTCAATAGATAAACTATCATAAATTTCCATACTGTTTGCTACTTGTCTTAAATATGTAATATCTATAGCATTTATTTTTCCATCACCTGTCACATCTCCTAAAACAGATAAATATATTTTTTGCTTGCCTGTATCTGTATTATATTCTAAATACCAACCTGTTCCTACTGAAAGTTCATATTTATTATCTAACAACTCTGCATTTACACCACTAGCACTATTACCATTTTGATAAATAAGTTTGCCTGTGTTATTAAATAATTCCAAATTATTTTTATCAAAACCTAATGGCTCAATATTTTTAATAAATTCATTTACCGAAGTATTAGGTAATATTTTACCTAAAATGTATTTATTTACACCATTTTCCACATTCAAGTTACTATCATTATATCCATACAACTTATCATTATCTCTATAATATTTTCGATAATTATCTTCTAAATATACAAAGTCATATTTGCTTGTGCTAGAATAATCAAATGCTACTTCACCATTTTTCAATTTTGCAAAAGCATTGTTAACATTAGAATAAAAATAAGTGTTCGGGTCAATATCGGCACTTTTTTTGTTTAGCCAACCTAATGTAAATGGAGCAAATTTTTCATAATCTTCTGCAAGTTCCACGCAAATACCTTTTTCGCTCACAAACTTCAAATTAGAATGTCCAATATCCAATTTTGCATGCTTGGATATATACAAATCACTCAAACCATTTTCCGTATAATTATCTGAAATATCGTTAGTGCCTGACAATAGTAAGTTAGCATCTGGATAAATATATATACCGCCACCTCTTATTTTTGAATAATTATTTTTAATAGTCAAATTGCTTGCTTCCATATGTGCAGTATAATAAACTTGCAAACCTCCACCGCCACGGGCTTCATCTTCTATTCTACATAAAGCGATATTATTTGTTATTGTTGAATTTAAAAGTGCAGTAGAAGTTGAGTTTGTAACATAAATTCCACCCCCTTGCCTTAATGCAACATTTCTACTAATAACAGAATGATTTATGACAAGTGCAACATGTCCTTGACTTGAATCATTATGCCCACCAGCAGCATATATACCTGCACCATAATAGGCATAATTACAAAACACATTTATATTATCTATACTAAAATCACTGCTATGGAAAATATAGACAGCACCAGCGCCTTTTATAGATATATTTCCGCAAGCATAAATATTATTAATGGCACCATAACAATTTTTAGTGTAAATTGCACATCCAACTCCTTCCGCTCTATTTCCAGCAATTATACCATCGTTAAACCACAAAGTATTTGCATTTTGCATTGTGCCTATTGTGGAAGTTGCAGCAAAAGCAGCACCATTTCTCCCTGCTCTATTATTGTAAAATAATCCGCCAAAAACAAAACAACTGCCAGCAAAACCATTAGACTCAGTAACTAAAACCGCTCCACCATCTTGAGAAGTCCAACCTCCTGTAATTTTGCCACATTTTATGTCGCTTAATTTTTCTTTAAAACTTTCTACATAATTGACTATATTTTCATCATAAGCCAAATTAGTCTCATCATATTCTACATTAACATCTATTTCAAAATCATTATAAATAGATGTAACTTCTTCTTTTATGGCAGTAGCATTTTTGATATACTCTCCATCAGTTATATATAATCTACCTAATACTTTTATTACCCCACCATTTACTGCAGCGGCTGACATATTTCTGTCTATAGTTCTTGCATTTAAATTTAGAACAATTTTTTCATTATAATCAACAACCAATTGTTCTGTAAGCAACCAGTCACTATCTAATACTACCTCAATTATTTTATTTTCCTCTCGTGACCTTGCTTTTGCTTGTTTCCAACCATTTAACATTTCAGCACTATCACCTAATAGGTGAACAACATCACCCGAAGGTACAGTAGGTAATGTTGCATTTATTTCTTCAATGTTTTCATTTAATTTATTTGTTGATGCTTCTACTGCACTTTTATCTTGAACAAAATAAAAACAACCTACTACAAGCAGAACAGAAATTGTTATTACAAAAAATACAATACCTACTCTTTTTATTAGTTTTGCCATAATAAAACCTCCATTTTAT
>CAJTNW010000046.1 GCA_910577795.1 uncultured Christensenella sp. | reverse complement strand
AAAGATTTGTTAGAAAATATACCAGTATTTTATGGACGCGGTGCATGGGACGAAAACAAAATGAAGTATATAGACCGCACATTGTGCAAAATGTTACAAAAAGTTGTTTCAAAAAAAGCCCCTTCAACCTATGAACAGTGGGAAACAGCATTAGTAGAAGCAGTCGGAAAAACTTGTGACTGGACTGATAAAGAATATTTGCAACCATTAATTAATATGGTAAAAGAATGGAATTAATATAAGAGCAATTAAAACAATATTTAACTAAAAAAAGTAATAATTATTTGATTTGAGAGTACTATTGACTTATTAAATTCAATATGATAGACTAAATATAATTAAAATCCAAAGGAGGACAAAATGTATTTAGAAGATTTGGTTGAGGGAACACTTGATGAGTTTCTTTTAGAGTGTGTTGGTAACAAAATTGAAGAAGTTTCGCAATTGCCATATATGCTTGAGGGCATAAATTATCTTTCAGATAAGGAAGAATTGATAGCCGAAACGGACATGTGTGAGATATTAGGCATTGATGATTATTCGGCAGAACATTGTTATGAAGAAGATGGAAAAATATATATTTTTTATTCACTTGATTATATTCTACAAACATTTATTGGTGATGAATTTGTTTGGCGCATACAAGGCACTATAAAGGCTCAATTAAGTATGCCAGACGATAAGACGGCTAATTGGGCAGAATTCGCTAATAGTGAAAAAAGTTTTGAAGAACTTTATGAAGAGTACAAAAATCTTGTACAATTTGATAGGATAGACTACGTTTTTATTGAAGCAGATACAATTTAATAATTCTCGTAACAAAATATCAAAATTAATTAAACATTAAAAAACGAACCAATTTTACTGGTTCGTTTTTATTTTACATTAAGTGAAAATAGTTAAATGCAAAAGTTGGTTGTAATTATATTACAATTAGATTTTTTTTTACTATATTTCATATAAATAATATACTATTATTGTTAGCAAATAATAAAGGTATTTAAAAATATTGATTAAAGTAGTTGTTGCAATAAGTATGATGTTATTTGATTTATAAGACAAAATTATTCTGATATTGAGTATTAATGATTCGTTGAAAACATTATATAAAATAAGAGAATTATATAGTTATTGTATATATTTATTTATTATTTTTAAAATGGTATTGACAGGTATATAATTAAGTGTTATAATTATATAAGTAATAATAGTATATTATTATTTGCAAAAAGTGGTAAAGGAGACAAAAAATTATGAGTAAATCAAGTAAGCGATTATTATCGTTCTTTGTTGTAATAATGCTAATGTTTGCATTATGTATGACAATGGTTTTACTACAATCACGACAGAGTATTGCAAAGTATAAAGATGATAAAAAAAATACACAAATAGTTGCTAATATTAATCCAAATAGTTGGGATGGTAGTAATGGTTTATCAAGTGATGTAAGGTTTCAACTTGGCAGTAGTGAAGACCATGTTACTATGAAATATCCTACAGCAATATATCTTAATAAAGATGAAAGTTTAGGTACAGCAGGATATTATTTTAAAATAGTAAGCGGACATTTTGGCGGTAGTGATGCTAACAGAGTTTATATCAATCCACATATTTGGGGATATAGACATGATAGTACAAATAGCCCAATGGACAATATTTTTAATGATTATTATTATATCGCACGAAATGAGGTAGATGGCAGTGAGGTTAATGTAAAATCCCCCACTGGTTTTAATGACGATATGGGATTTGGAATAGGTTCTGATTATGGAAGGCTATTATTAAATGTTTATAAATATTCAAATAGCGATGCTGGTTATAATGTTAAAATTAAATTGCAAGGAACTCCAAAAACTACTGGTACAAGCACTTTTACTTTTAGTAGTGTTGCAGGAATGCACTATACTTCTTCTATGATTAGTACTCAGCAATGGATACAAGATAATTGGTGGTCAGATGGTTGGTGGCGTGACCTTGTTCACCATAATAATATGTCTCCTTCTCCTATTAGTATCAAAATAACTGTTTATGATAAGTCTGCCTTAAAAACTGCTATTGAGGAATTGCAAACAAAAAGCGGTTATAATCAAAGTGTTTTAACTACAGCAAATAATGTGCTAACAACTCGTGAAGTGACTCAGTCACAAATTGATACACAAGTTACTAATGTTAGAAATGAGATAGATAGAGTTGCTAAAGTACCATTGACCGAAAAATATAATAACTTAAGTAATAAGTTAACAAATTTGGGTGTTGATAGTACAACTGTAGGATATAAGGCAATTTTTGATGATTTAACTGTTGCAAATGATATTATCAATTCAAGCACTATTGATAATGCTGCAATAAATGCTAGTGTTAATGCCTTAGATTATTATTTAAATATTTGGGATAATTATCTTGCTGGTGGTACAAATAGGATTATAAAAGGAACTTTTGGTGATTATTTTGCTACTTTCATATATCCAAGTAAAATAAGTATGGAAATGGGGCAAAGTTTAGCCGACCTTAATTACACTTTTATTGTAGATGCTAATTATAACGCAACAAATTCGGACTATAGAATGTTTTTTGATGCAAGTGGTTGGGGTAATAAATCAGATACAATTAACGAATATTTTAATAACTATACATATACTGCTTCACACTCTGTTGGTGGTGGCGGCGGTGCTGGTAATTGGGATTTTTTAAATAACGAAAATCAAACTAGTGTGGATAATAATTGGCGGTTTGCTTCTGTAACATATAATTCACATACTTACTTGTTAGTATCTGCTGGTCATCAATCTTACAAGAGTATAATCAATATAAGTGGTAGTCCTAAAAAAGCAGGTCAATTTTCATATAATTATAGTATACAAACTATTGCACAACAATGGACATCTTCTTGGTCTACCCAATATACTATTTCATATAGTGAGCCTGTATCTATAGATTTTGAAATTTTAAATGCGGGTGTGGCTGAGGCAAAAGAGAATTTAGAAAATGAAAAAAGTAATTTTATTGAAAGAGTTAAAAAAGCACCTGGTAAAATTACTAATTTAGAGGACATAACCGCAAAATTAGCAGAAATAGACAACATGCTTGAAAATGATGATATTGATTTGACTGCGGATGAAATAAATGCTCTTATATCAGAAGTAACTGGTTTTAACGTAACCGTTGATAGGAATTGGACTGAGAGTGATACATATTGTCTAGAAAAGGATATTTTTGTAAATACATATGATATATACGACTATGTAACGATTAACGGCAGTCAACTTAAAGGTGATAGTGAAGGTAAGATAAAATTGACACAAAGTACTTACGGAAGTCAAGTGACAGTTACTTATCCTGATGGTTCAAGTTTTGTTTTAAAATTGAATGCTGACCATACAGGTTACAAGTGTGAGGAATCTTCTACATGTACAATATGCGGAATAACACTTGCGGAAAGAGTTCATGATTGGGTAAAAGGCAATAAATTGAATGATGCGACTTGTGTAAAAGGCGAAGAGTTTGAATATACCTGTTCATATGACCAAAATCACAAAAAGACTGATTATGAAGGTACTATAAACCCTAATAACCATGATTTTGGAAATTGGACATCAAATAATGACGCAACTTGTGAGGTAGATGGAACAGAGACAGGAAGTTGTCAACGTGATGGTTGTAGTGAAACAGATACTCGTACTATAGTAGACTCTAAATTAGGACATAGTTTTGGTGACTGGGTGTCAGATGACAATGCAACTTGTGAGGTAGATGGAACAGAAACAAGAAGTTGTCAACATGATGGTTGCATTGAGACTGAAACACAAGTTGAAGTAGATAGTAAGTTAGGACATAATTGGGAAAAAGGCGATAAGATAAATGATGCAACTTGCGTACATGGTGAAGAGTATAGATATACTTGTACAAATGATATAACTCATACAAAGACTGAATTTGAGGGGGCAATAGACCCTAATAACCACGATTTTGGAAATTGGATATCAAATAATGATGCAACATGTGAGGTAGATGGTACTGAGACAGGAAGTTGTCAAAGAGATGGTTGTAATGTAACAAAAAATCGCACTGTAGAGGGTACAAAATTAGGGCATAACTTTGGTGAATGGGTATCAGATGGTAATGCAACTTGTGAGGGAGATGGAACAGAAACAAGAAGTTGTCAACGTGATGGTTGTAATAAGACTGAAAATCAAATTGATTTAAATTCTAAATTAGGACACGATTTTGGAAATTGGACATCGAACAATGATGCAACATGTGAGGCAGACGGTACAGAGACTGGTAGTTGTCAAAGAGATGGTTGCTCAGAAACTGAAACACGTACTGAAGTGGATTCTAAATTAGGACATAACTTTGGAAACTACACATCAAATAATGATGCAACTTGTGAGGTAGATGGTACTGAGACAGGAAGTTGTCAAAGAGATGGTTGCTCAGAAACTGAAACTCGTACTGAAGTAGATTCTAAATTAGGTCACGACATTAGTAATTGGATAGGAAATAATGATGCAACATGTGAGACAGATGGAACAGAGACTGGTACTTGCCAAAGAGAAGGTTGTAATAAGACAGAAACACGCACTGAAGAAAATTCTAAATTAGGACATAACTTTGGAAATTACACATCAAATAATGATGCAACATGTGAGACAGATGGTACAGAGACAGGTAGTTGTTTAAGAGAAAATTGTAATGCTACAGATACACGAGTTGTAGAGGGAAGCAAAGTTGAACATAATTGGATAAAAGGTGACAAGATTAATGATGCGACTTGTATACACGGCGAAGAATATAATTATACTTGTTCTTATAATTCTAATCACACAAAAACTGACTATGAAGGTGCTGTAGACCCTAATAATCATAGTTTTGGAGAATGGGTATCAGATGGTAATGCAACATGTGAGGCAGATGGAACAGAAACAGGTAGTTGTCAAAGAGATGGGTGCAATGCGACAGATACTAGGGTTGTAGTTGACTCTAAGTTAGGACATAGTTTCGGTGAATGGGTGTCAGATGGCAATGCAACATGTGAAGTAGACGGAACGGAAACAAGAAGTTGTCAACGTGATGGTTGTAATGAAACTGAAAATCAAATTGATGAAAATTCTAAATTAGGACATAACTTTGGAAACTACACATCAAACAATGATGCAACATGTGAGACAGACGGAACAGAGACTGGTACTTGTCAAAGAGAAGGTTGTAGCGCAACTGAAACACATACTGAAGTAGATTCTAAATTAGGACACGACATTAGTAATTGGACATCAAATAACGATGCAACATGTGAGGCAGACGGAACAGAGACTGGTACTTGCCAAAGAGATGGATGTAGCGAAACTGAAACTCGCACTGATGTAGACTCTAAATTAGGACATAATTTTGGAAATTACACAT
>CAJTNW010000045.1 GCA_910577795.1 uncultured Christensenella sp. | reverse complement strand
CTTTAATATTGACATTATTTTATTTTATGATTTATAATTATATTGAATAAGTACATAGATATAATTAATATATGTACTTATTTTTAATTTAAAATTTATAATTAATTTTAATTAATACCGATTTTTGATAGATTTATTGCATAAAATGCTTTTTTTTACAAAATTAAACTTTACATAAAAACTACACAATAAAATGTAAAATTTTATTGTGTAGTTTTTGAATATTTTTTTATTTAGTTATTACTTATAGAAAAATTTTGTCTGTATATTTTCTTTAAAAACATAACATTTATGATTAATAAATAAGTTTATTATTATCAAGTCCAGCACCCAAACATAAAATTGTATCTGTAACTTTAGCATTCTTTAGTAACCACTCTTTTGCTTTTTCGTAACTATCTACATATACTACTCTATCACTAGTTTTACTTATCCCCATATAAAGTTGCATTGAATCATAACCATCTTCTACCTTTTCTCTAGCGCTATAAGTTGGCATAATAACTGTAGTCCAGTCGCCTTGCAAAACTTTACAAAAATCTTGAAACAAGGCTTTTGTACGTGAGTATGTATGAGGCTCAAAAAGTACTATTAAATCACCATCATCAGGCAAGTTATAATAAGCAGCGGATATGGCAAACTTCATTTGTTTAGGGTGATGAGCATAATCTACTATCATTTTTGCTCCACCTGTCATTATCCCCAAACACTGAAACCTATTTTTTATTCCCGGGAAAGTTGCAAGTGCCATTTTAATTTTGTCTTTATCTATACCTATTAAATCACATACAGCAATTGCGGCTAATGCACACTCTACATTAACTTTATTAATTGTGTATAGTGTAAAGGAATTATACAATTCATTTTTTTTGAGCACGTCAAAGTTAATGTAGTTACTACGAGTTACAATATTACTTGTTTTAAAATTGGCATTATCTGTACCATACGTAATCATATCTGCTTTAATATTTTTTAATCTTTCTTCTTGATTAAAATCAAACTCTGCATTATATACCACTGCTTTGGACTGTGACATAAACATAGCAAAAGCAAGATACGTATCTTTTAGTGATTTATAACAGTCTGGGTGGTCATAATCAACATTAAGCACAACACCAATATCCGGATTTAATTTTAAAAAACTTTTGGAATATTCGCATGCCTCTGTAATAAAATACTCTTCCCCATCACCAAATAAAATATCGCTGGATGTCGCAAATTCCCCGCCTATATGAGAGGTAAAACTTTTATCTGCAACTTTTAATATCCATGCTATCATTGCAGTAGTAGTTGTTTTGCCATGAGCACCACTCACCGCAATTATTTTATCAAAATTTTTAGCAACCAAAGCAAGATAATCTTTACGTTCCATACTTTTTTTTGCGGACAATAATTCTGGATGATTATTTTTTATTGCACTAGAATAGACAACTAAATCAGCACCTCTTGCATAATCTCTGTTTTCGCCAATAACAATATCAACACCCTTATTTTTAAGTTTTTGAATAATGTCAGAATTTTTACTATCTGACCCTGTGCATTTAATACCCAGTTTTAAAGTATAAGCACAGAGTTTGCTCATACTTACACCACCAACACCAACAAAATGTACCCAATTTAGGCTATAAAAAAAATTATTCATAAAACAATATATGCAACAGCAAAATAAAAATCGACAAAATTTGATTATTTACTAAAAATTTGTATATAATTTATCTAAAAATAGTTTTTGATAAAAAGATTAATTTTTTTATATAAACTATTGAAAATTGTAAAATAATAGTGTATAATATATGTATAGAAATGTAAAAAGGGGGTTAAGTTAATGCAAATTAGCGATATAAGAATCAGATTAGTAAAAAAAGATGGCAAATTAAAAGCAGTTGCTTCCATTATTATTGAAAATGCTTTTGCGGTACATGACATTAAAATTATTGAAAACAATAATGAATATTTTGTATCTATGCCTAGTCGTCGAACTCAAGAGGGAGATTATAAGGATATAGCCCATCCAATAAATAGTGAAACACGCAATATGTTATCAGAATTAATACTTAAAGCATATTTTAAAAAACAATCTGAAGAAAACTAATAAAATGCTAGGTTTTACCTAGCATTTTTATTTAGCATTTATGTAAAATAAGTAATTAATAATCCAACTCCTCAAAAATAAAGAGTTGGATTAAATTTTTAGTTGTTGGAATTTTTAATATTCTCTGGAATTGTAATTTTTTCTGCACCATTTTTTAATGTAAATGATACACTTGTGCTCTCATCCATTGTAAATTTAATTTCTAACTGACCTTCAGTTATTTTATATGAAAAACTTTTAGCACTTGTATCAACTTTACCTACATACCAACCATCTTTCAATTCAAAATTATTAGTATTTTTTACAGCATCTAAATATGTTTGTAATTGAGAATCCATATCATATATTAAAATAAATTTAACAAATATGTTATTTAAATATTTATCGCTACTTACTTCACCTATTTGTTCGGCCAACTGCTCTTTTGTAAATGTTGAAGTTGTAACCTCATCATTTCTTATTCTGTACTTTACTAAACTATTGTTAATATACTCATAATAAGTTGAAACAACATCATTGTTTTTTACTACAAAAGTGTTTTCATACATTGCAATAGTTGAGTTTATAGTTGTACCTGCAGTAGTCATTGAATAAACAATAGTATTGCTTTTTTGAATATAAAAATTATTCAAAAACTCTTGAGGTGTTTTATAAACAACAGTTTCATTACCTTTAGATGTTTCATCACCATTTGAACCACCATCATTAGGGGCACAACCTACTAATAACAAGCAAGCCGCCAATACTACTACCATAATTGCTACAAATAAACATAATTTCTTTTTCATTTTAACCTCCGTTAAATTTTTATAATTCAACTAAAAATAGTTAATTTTCACTTAATTAAAGGCATATAAAATACCATTATTTTTACTTATTGTCAGAAAAGGTATACTTTTTCTGACAATAAAATGGTTGACAAAATTACTATTATTTTGTATAATTAGTTTAGAAAAATGAAAATTTATTGTAAAAATATAACTATTATTTATAAATTTGCAAATAGAAAAACTGTCAGAAAAAGTATACTTTTTCTGACAGTTTTTAAACACCTTGTTGCATAAATTAATTTAACATAAACTACTTGTAAAAAAATCTAAAAAAGCGAACTTAAAAAAGTTCGCTTTTTTATTATTAATTTTGTTTATTTTCTTTAAGTTCTTCTAAGTATTCACCTATACGTTTTATTGCTTTTTTAAGTTTTTCCATACTATACGCATAACTAATACGTACAAAATCATTACCATTTTGTCCAAAAGCATTGCCTGGAACAACTGCCACTTTTTTAGAAAACAACAATCCGTTTGCAAATTCCTCACCATTCATACCAGTTGAAGACACTCTAGGAAAAACATAAAAAGCACCTTTTGGTTCAAAACATTCAAGCCCCATACTATTTAATTCTTTTACCAAATATCTACGACGTTTGTCATATTCCTCGTGCATTTCTTTTACGCTTGCAAAGTCATCTTCAAAAGCATCATTCAAAGCCTTTAGCCCAGCATATTGACTTGCTGTAGGTGCACACATTATGCCATATTGGTGAATTTTGTACATTGGCACTAAAAACTCACGCGGGCAAGCAAGATAGCCAAGCCTCCAACCTGTCATAGCAAATGCTTTTGAAAAACCATTTATAACAATTGTCCTTTCCCTCATATTAGGAAGAGATGCTATAGAAGTATGTATTTCGTCATAAGTAAGTTCTGAATATATTTCGTCAGAAATTACAATTATATCATTTTCGATACATAGTTTAGCAATATCCAACAAATGAGATTTTTCCATTATAGCACCAGTTGGATTATTTGGATAAGGCATAATTAAAACTTTAGTTTTATCTGTAATTTTGTCTTTTAAATCTTTTGCTGTTACTTTAAAATCATTGTCAACAACACAATTAACAGGAACTGGCACACCGCCACACAAAGTTACACAAGGCGAATAAGACACATAAGATGGGTCTGGTATTAGCACCTCTTCACCCGGATTTATTAATGCTCTTAATGCCAAATCAATACCTTCGCTTGCGCCAACTGTAACCAAAATTTCGTCATCTGGGTCATAATTTAAATTATATCTTAAATTTAAATATTTGCCTATTGCTGCCCTTAATTCTGGCATACCTGCGTTGGAAGTATATTGAGTATACCCCCTTTTAATACTTGTAATAGCGGCATCTCTAACTGGCCAAGGAGTAACAAAGTCCGGCTCACCGACACCTAAAGATATAGCATCTTTCATTGTATTTGCTACATCAAAAAATTTTCTTATTCCAGAAGGTTTTATACCTTTTGCAATTTCACTTATATATTTATCGTAATTCATCGTATTATCTCTCTTTTATCACTAACATTTCCGCCAAAAGATACACCGCTTGACTTATATTCTTTTAAAATAAAATGAGTTGCAACACTAACAACACTATCAATAGCGGATAATTCCTCTGACACAAACAATGCTATATCCTTAATACTTTTGCCCTCAATAGTAAGTGCCAAATCAAAAGTACCACTCATAAGATATAGATTTTTTACCATATCATATTTTGCAATTTCTGTTGCAATTGCTTCATAACCAGACCTGCTTTGTGGATTTACTTTAACCTCTATCAAAGCATCCACATAATCGTCGCCTGCTTTTTCATTATTTATAATGGTAGTATATTTAACAATAACACCACTCTCTTCCAAATCTGCAATTATTCCCGCGACTGTTTTTTCATCTGTATTTATCATATTGGCTATTTGTGCCGCTGAATATCTTGCGTCTTCTTTTAAAAGTGCTACAATTTTTTTTGCAATTTTGTCCATAAATATACTCCTTTTTATATTAAAAATTTAATATTTACTTTTATTATTTAAAAGTATACACTATTTAATAAAATGTGTCAATAAATATTTTTTAAAATGTATAATGATTTTTAAATTGCTTATAATATATTTAGTAGCAGTTGCTACAATAAACTTCTCAGGAGGGGAATATGGCATCTAAATGTACTTGTCGTACAGGTGAAAAGCCAGGTAAAGGTTGCTATTCATGCACTAACTGTGGTACAGATATTCACCTAAATCAAAACGATAAATGCCCACCATGCCCAAAATGTACTAATACTTCTTTTACAAAAGTTTAATTAGTCATTAAGAGATGGTTTATACAAAATATTTGCTACAAAATCTATTAGGTTTTTCATAGTATGTGGCAAATTTTAACCGCTTTATTACTATTCACGATTACTATATTAATTTTTTCAAATCCAAATCCGAAATATATTAATTAAAGTTTAATCATAAAACCAAAATTCAAAGAAATTAAATCTTAATAAGCAAATATTTTGTATCAAAAACAGCGATTTTTATAAATCGCTGTTCTTTGTTTATTTGTTCTTATTCTTTTTGTTTTTTCTTATCAGTTGCATTGTCATTGCTGTCATCATCACTTTCAAAATCTTTAGTATCTTCTGCAAGTGCATTTTGGAATTTTTTAAGTTTTCTTATCTCACTTTCCTTACATGCGTACATTAATAC
>CAJTNW010000044.1:6642-7843 GCA_910577795.1 uncultured Christensenella sp. | reverse complement strand
GACTTATTTATAATACAATATAATTTTATATTTGTCAAGAGTTTTTTAAAAGTTTTTTTAAAATTATTTTTTTTTGTAAAAAATAGCAAAAAACATAATAAAATAAAGACTTTTTATTGCGTTTACTTGTTTTAATTTGTTAATTTATTAAATTATAACGTATAATTTTTTTAGTACTCATCTATTAATCAATTAAATATCATATATTAATTTTGTATATTTAATTAAATTTTATGCAAAAAAGATTAAATTAATTAAAAGTATTGACTTTTTTTGCAAATAAAAGTATAATTATATTATTAATTTAGCCCATTGGGGGAAAAAGGAGATTATATATGTATACACAAGAGCAAACTATTACAGAAAAAAGATTAATCAATTTGACAATTTCTAGCCCTGTAAATGTATCTGTTTATTACAATACAAAATCTACATTACTTATGTCAATTGACTTAAACACAGGTATCAACAATGACACAAAAGAAATTATGAGTGAAGACAATTTTAAATTAATTTTTGTTACTCATGGTTTTGAAAAGTCTATTAATTTTATTGCAAAACCTTATGACTTACCTTGCAGATATGAATTTAACTTAGCAGATATGTTAAGCCAAGAAGAAATTATCTCTTCTTATGACAGAGATGCAGCAATTTATTATATTAATATTGAGCCAAATGGTTATGCTTTTGAGCAAATGCAATCAGTTGCAGAAGAAAGCGATATTGAACTTTTACACAACAAACTAATTGAGTTATCTTCTGTAGAAGAAAGTGACGCACACAATGATTATTTAATTGCTTGCTGTGCTATGGCACTTGGTAAAAATGCAGAAAAATATGAAAAGGCAGAAGAAATTGAAACTATCCGTACAGTTTATGAGAACTACAATTCAAAAGAAACTTATGGTTACATTTTTGAAAAGTTCATAAATGAAACTGTTGAAGAATAATTTACATTAGAAAATAAAAAATTGCTATGATTATCATAGCAATTTTTGTTTGCTTACGTTCAAATTTTACATAATATTACAATTAAATGTACTATAAATTTGACAATTTACTAAACCTTTTGTTATAATAAATTATCAAAAATTTTAAGAGGCAATGCTTGTGAAAAATAAGAATAAAGAAAAACCATTGTTTTGGCCGAGATTTAAAAGAAAAGCAAAATCATTACTTATTTTATTTTGGTCAATGTTTA
>CAJTNW010000044.1:0-6605 GCA_910577795.1 uncultured Christensenella sp. | reverse complement strand
GGCTATGCAATGATTCACCTATTAGAAAATGAATTTGTTTCCAAAAAAAAGTGGCTTGATAATGACGAATTCTTTGACTTAGTTACTATTGCAGAATCCACACCAGGACCAGTTGCTATAAACTGCTCTACTTATATTGGCTACAAAACAGAAAAGTTTTTAGGCTCTTTTGTTGCAACTACAGCAATGTGTTTGCCATCTTTTATAATTATATTTGTTATTTCTTTATTTTTTAATGCTTTTTTGCAAAATACTTATGTAGCAGCCGCTTTTAAAGGTATACAAGTTTGTGCAGTATTTTTAATAATGTGTGCTGGTATAAAAATGGCAAAAAAATTAAAATTATCCGTATTTAATATAATTATATTTATTGCAACTTTTGCTGCTATGATATTGGTTAGTATATTTAATGCTAAATTCTCTTCAATATTTTACATAATTATAAGTGGTGCTATTGGCTTATTTATTTATTCTATAAAATATTTTAAAGACAAACTAAAATCAAAACAAGTTGAGGTTGCTACTGAAAATACAGATATCAACTTTGAAGATACAGAAAGCACAGATATAAATAATGAAGATAACGACATATCTCAAACAATAACTGATACTATAAATGAAGAAAATATAAATTTAGAAGATACAATTTCTAAAGCAAACCTTGAGGTTAATGAAGTTAACAATGAAGGAGGTGCAGAATGATTTATTTAGAATTATTTTTAAACTTTCTTAAAATAGGTGTTGTATCTTTTGGTGGTGGTTATGGTATGATACCACTTATTCAAGAAACTGTAGTTACCAAAGGCTGGCTTACTCAGTCCGAAATTCTTAACTTTATAGCAGTGTCAGAATCAACTCCCGGACCTATAGCAATTAATATGGCTACATTTATTGGTTCTTCACAAGGTGGTTTTTTAGGTTCATTTATTGCAACTTTAGGTATAGTACTTCCCTCTTTTGTAATAATTTTACTTATTGCCACTCTTGCAAAAAATCTAATGAAATTTGCTGGTGTTAAAGCAACTTTAAATGGCATACGACCTACAATTGTTGGAATGATATTTGCTACATTTGTTACAATGTTTATTAGTACAATTTTTGGTATTAAAACTATTTCTGATGTATTTACATTTGACTGGAAAGGGTTAGTAATTTTTGCAATAGTTGTTATTCTTGCACTAGGATACAAACTTATTCGTAAAAAATCTTTATCACCTATATTATTAATTATAATATCCGGTGGACTAGGAATGTTAATGTATTGCGGACTATTTTAACAAATGATTTTATTAAAACAATTAATCGGAACTAAATTTAGTTCCGATTTTTGAATAGTTTTTATAAGTTATTGTCCTAAAATATACGCAGTTAAACAATTTCATACCCTTCGTTTTGCAGGGCCACAACAGCACTTTGCAAACTTTCTTGCTTTACAAAAATATAGTCAGTATTGTAAGTTGATACTGCAAAAATACTTATATTATTTTTAGCAAGCACATGTGATATATTTGACAAAATTCCTACAAGAGAAAAATCCAAATTACCTACAACCCTAAAACCTTTCCAAGTTTTACTTATATTTATAGTATTATTAGGCAATTGTTCTAGCGGACAAACTACAGATATCTCCTCATCTGTTTTGCTAATAAAACAAAAATCTTTTCTATTAAATTTATAGGCAAATGACTTACCTTACAAATTGCAAAATTTTGTGTTAATAATTGAATTTTCATAATATAATTATATCAATTAAAATAAATTAAGTCAATAAATAAATTAATATTTATTTTGTCTATTGATTTTTTAATCAATTTATGCTATATTATATATGTATAATTGTAAAAAGTAAATTTTGTGGAGAATAAATATGAAAAAAAATCTTATAGCAATTGAAACCGCTGCTATTCTTATACTTATAGGAATGTTGATTACAGGTATTATTTTAAAGAATACTTATATTTTATTTATATCTATTAGTATGTTGATGGTTGGTGGTATTGGCATTGCTGTATATAAAATTATTTTATTATGCAAAGAACAAAATTCCAGCAATAATTTAACAGAAAATCCTAATCAAGAAAATGCAAACAATTCTAATACTAAAAAATCTATATTTACTAGCACAAAAAATGCTTGGGAGTTTTCTACTATAGGTGAAAAAATTAAAAGTATCGGATTTATAGTTACCTTTACTAGTTGTTGTATTGCTTTTATGATACTTTGTAGTTATGGCAAATTTAAACCAGCACTTATAACTATATTTGTAGGAATTGCACTTATTATTATAGCAATAATTATAATGGCACTAATAGAAAAATACTTGATTACTAAATATAAAAAAGATAAAACTAAAAATCTTGACAACATTACAAATGAAAATAATACTTCAGTAGAAAATATTGATAATATAATTGATAATGGCGAGATAGATGATACCCCAGAAAATATAGAAAATGAAACTAAATAATGCATGTATAAACACAAAATCCGTAAGAATACCTTACGGATTTTATTTAACTATTACAATTAATGCAAGATAAATATAAAGTAACTAACTATTAATATTAATTTAAATAATTTTAATCAAAAAAAACTTATTTGCTCAAAAACAGGTTTTTCTTCAAAAGTATTTAGATACTCAAATATTTTATCGTTATCACAAACTATTCCATTATCATTACAACGTTTATAAAAATAACTCATAAGTTCTAAATTTTTTGTGCTATTTACTATATAATTATTACTATAAAGTTTTTTATACTTATTAGATAAATTAGGAAACAATACATCTAACTTTTTATAAAAATATTCTCTGTTACCATCACGCAAAGTTAGTCCCATGCCAAAGCAGATAATTCCGTATACTTTTGCCTCAACACAATAGTTTATAATTCCTTCTATATTTTCTAATGTATCATTAATAAAAGGTAATATTGGTGATAACCACACAACTGTTGGAATACCATTATCCTGCAATACATTTAGCACTTCTGCCCGTCTTTTTGTTGTGCATACATTAGGTTCTAACTTACGGCATAAATCTTCGTCATAAGTTGTTAAAGTCATTTGCACAACACATTTTGTTTTTTCATTAATTTTTTTTAGCAAATCCAAATCCCTTAAAATCAAATCGGATTTTGTAATTACTGTAAAACCAAAACCATAATAATCAATTATTTCCAATGCTTTGCGAACATTACAAATTTCAGTTTCTATTGGTAAGTATGGGTCAGTCATAGAGCCTGTGCCTATCATACATTTTTTACGTTTTCTTTTTAATGTGTTTTCCAACAACTCAATGGCATTGCTTTTTACTTCAATATCTTCAAATTGATGATTCATTTGATAGCACTTGCTTCGTGAGTCACAATATATGCAACCATGTGTACAGCCACGATATAAATTCATACCATTTTTGGCAGATAAAATATTTTTAGACTCAACAAAATGCAACTCTATCCCCTCCGAATAACATTTATTATTTTAAGTAATCTCAATATTAAGATATAAATCATTTTGTTTTTATTATATAAATAAGCAATATTTAATAATAAATTTATAAATCTATTTATTTAAATAATCAATATAATATTTAGAAATATCATAAATATTTTCTTTTATTTTTTTCATATCTTTTAACATTTCAGTTTTTCCATTTTCGGTTAGCCACTTTGCTTTGCGTCCCCAAAAATTAGTTTTTGATATAGTATAAAATTCGTAACTATTTTCTTTATCACCTTTTATTTGTGCAAACAAATTTTCAATTTTTTTATCAAGTTCTTCCCCTGCATTTTGCATTAAATACAATTTGTTGACATCTCTAACACCTTCGTCTAATTTTGCAAGACGTAATGTTAATTTGCTCTCACGCACCATATCTTCTTTTGAAGATGGATAAACAAGAAAGCAGTCTCCTGCAGGAAAAGACCAATGTGTAGACTCTTCAAGTGGATTTTCAACCCAAGCATCATAAGCCCATCTTAAAAAACCTGTAGCATTAAGAGAGCCAGCAAACATAATAGACCAATAACTTTCCACTGGGATAGATTTTGTAAAACTATTTGGTACATGTTCTGTTGCAGTGTACATTGTAGTTTGTTGATTTTTACTTTTCCTTAACTCAACTTGCGACTTAAAATCTAGCAAATTATTTCTAATTTGTTGCAAGCCAACTGATGCATAGTCAAGTCTATCAAAAATTGCCGCATTATTTTTAAAATCGTTAAATGAAGCAGATATTTTTAAAACTTTTCCATCTTTATTTTTTATATTATAAATTAAATCTAGTGCAGTATCCATATTATGACGTTCATCAAAACCAATATATGCCCTATCAAACCAACCTTTTTCATCCAAATGACTAATAAAATCTGTTAAAAAAGGCTGCCATAACTCATTATATTTTGCCTTTCTAGCAGGTTTTGCTTTAATCTTTAGCATTTTTTGTTTGTGCTTATCATAATATTTAATTAAATTATTCCAAGGCATCATGCTATAACAAATAATTTTATCAGCAACACCTAAATCAATATTCATTTGTACCCATTTGTCAAAATCTGTATAGTCAAACACCCAATTCCCATCAAGATTTTTTACCCATTTTATCATTGATGGGTAATGAATTTTGTTGCCTCCTCCATAAGTTTGTCCGCCCCATGCCTCTTCTACGATACTAGCAGTTATGGCATGCCCGCCAAGACTTTTATACAAACACATGTGTTGCTTTAAAATTTCTAAATGCTCATCTGAAAAAGGTTTAACATTATAATAATAGGCAACATTATATGGATGACTCCAGTATTCAACATCAAACAAATAGTCTTGAGTATCTGGCATAACTATATCCATTACTTCTAGTGAAAAATTTAGTTCGACTACTTTATCTGTATTTTGTGCTTTTACAGTTATGTTACCACAATAAATATCTGGATTTGTGTTTTTAGGTATACTTACCTCAAGCCACACTAAATTGAATGAATTTTTACAAATAGATATGGGAGCATCCGAATAAATAACCTCTGGATAATACTCTCTATTACCTTTTGGCATAAAATTCTTAGGGTTATTTGCATACCAGCCAGCATGACCTGTATAAGCCTTAACTTCTTTAATAAAAGAAAGTTTAACATTATCTGAAGGAATTATTCCTGTCTTACTTGTTAAATCAGATATAGCAAAAGACACAATGTCCAAATCATTATCATAACAAATAATTGCAAATTCTGCATTTGCTTTATCATTTTTCCAAGCCCATAATTTAATAGACTTTTCTTTTTCTGTATTTAAAATCCTATCATAATCCTTTTGTTGATATTGGTCAAAACTATCTACAAATACTGCATCAAATTGTATTTTAGATATGTTGTCTTCATTTAAAATATCTTTTTTGCTATCTTTTAATTGATTTATCATATTAACACCCTTACAACCAGCCTTAAATTTATGTTTATATTATAACATATCAAAACAATATTATCAATATAGTTTTACTTTTTTATAAAATAAAAGGCACAATTTATATTGTGTCTTTTATTTATTTACAATAATTATAATCTAATAAAACTATTTTCTAATTTTTCTTCATTTTCTTAATTACTATTAATATTACAACTATTAATATTATTAATCCTGATGCACCACCCACAGCGCCACCAACTATAGCACCAATATTAGATGTAGCAGAATTTTTAGTATCTTCAGGTTGAGTTGGCTCATCAATAACACCTAGTGGAGGAATTTCCTCAGTCTTTGTAGCACCACATAATTTGCAAGTATATGTTTTCTCTCCCTTTTCTGTTGCAGTAGGTTGTTTAGTAATTTCACCTTCATCCCAATCATGTCCGTGTGGCTCAATATCAACAGTAGTTTCAGTGTTGCAATCTTTACATTTTTTGTGTAAGTATCCTCTCTCTGTACAAGTTGCACTCTTTTCATCAATTACTTCCCAGTTATGATTATTAGGGTCTAATTCCCCTTCTATCTTTTCTATAACATGACTTTCATTGTGCATGCAAACATATTTATTTGTCGCTTGAGTTGTACAAGTAGCAGCAGAAATAATCTCTACAAATTTATAGTCATGACCTAATGCACTATCTACTTCAGTTTGTGTCAATTTTTCACCACAACCATTTAAACATATTTTTGATTCTGTGCCATCAGCCTCGCAAGTAGCATTGCCATCTGATACCCATTCACCAAAACTATGATTATCAGGGTCTATTGCACCCTCAAAATCGGTTTTTGTGTGATTAGAATTATAAGAGCAAGTGTAATTATATTCTTCACCATGTACACAAGTTGCATCATTAATCTTATCACCTTTTACCCAATTATGCTCTATTTTACTACCTTCAATAGTTTGTGTTTCTGTTGCACTGCAACCATCACGTTGACAACTTCTTGTCTCTGTTCCATCTGCCTCACATGTTGCGTTATTATTTGATATCCAGTCTCCAAAGTTATGTCCTAACTTAGAATTTACTTCAGTGCGAGTTTCAGTTTCGCTACAACCATCTCTTTGGCAAGCACCGGTCTCTGTTCCGTCTGCCTCACATGTTGCATCATTATTTGATGTGTAATTTCCAAAATTATGTCCTAATTTA
>CAJTNW010000043.1 GCA_910577795.1 uncultured Christensenella sp. | reverse complement strand
CCTTTATTTATTACATTATCTAGTGTTATTCCGTCCTTTGTAAATTGTGGGATAATTTGACTATAGTCTATATTAAACACTCTATCCAAATTTTTATTTTTATCATCACCTAACAATTTTGCTGTCAAACTATACCACTCATTAAGTTGTGCAATTTTTCCGTTATATACAATAGTTTTATTTAATGTATTAACATCTATTGTAAGTTGCGCTGGCACTATTTCAAACATAGTTCTTTTATCAGTATCCTTAACAATATAATTTGAATTACTTACATAATAAACACTTGCAAAATACTCTTTACCTACTTTGCTTGCAACTGTGCCACTAGCACTAATGCCAAAACTATCACCTTCAAAAATCTCTCCTTCTTTTGCTTCGGCTCTCGGCAATTGAACATAACCATTGTAAGTTAATATATTATCCCATTGAATCTCCACTTCTTTAGGTTTAATTGTAAATGTAAATGTTGTATTATTATAATTCCCTTCAACATAAAAAGAGTATGTTCCAACATTTTTTAGTTGTGCTTGTGAAATGCTTGAATTGTTTGAATAAAAGTTTCCTTTATCACATGTTATTGTATAATCACTGCCTTTATACTCTACTTCTATATGAGGTTCAGTTGTTGTATATCCACTGCCCCAATCCCATTTAACATCACCTGTACTACTTCCACTAATTAATACAACTTCGTTATTACTTATACTAGCAATTTTACCTGTTTCATTTGCAAAGAAAAATATACTTGGGCTATTACCAGTGTTATAATCGGAATATCTTTTTGTAAAAGCACCTGTATAATTAGTTGCAAGTTGAATACCTATACGAGCAATTTTACTTGTACCTTTTAAATTAGATTCAATATACAACACTCTACCATTTAGCAGAAAAATATCTGATTCTACTTCTGCTCCACTTGAAATATTTTTATTATTGTAAACTTGCACTCCACCACAAATATTTATTGTACTTGTAGCAAAAGAATAACTACTATATCCAATACCGCCTCCAGCACTAGCAGTATCTACAGAATTATTAGTTATATATCCACCATATAAATTTACTTTATTATTATTTGCAATACCTCCGCCATCAACTTTGGCATAATTACCATCTATATATCCGCCGTAAATATTAGTAATTGCACCATTTGAAGCAAAAATACCTCCACCTTCATGACCGGAATAATTATTATTAACTTTACCATCATGCATGTTTAAAGTAGTTCTCCAAGGATATAATCCACCACCATTTGATTCGGCAATATTTCCACAAACCTCTCCTCCATAAATATTAAAAGATTTTGCAGATGAGATATAAACACCTCCACCTCTTGAACCACTTTTATTATTGTTTATTCTACCGCCATAAATATTAACCTCACCACTGCTATGTTGATAGTATACTCCACCACCTTGTCTATTTATATTTTGAACATTAGAATCCACCTCATCACTATTGTAAGCAATTAAGCAGTCATAAATATTTAAATTACCAATGCCATTAATGCAAATACCACCTATTTCTTTAGATTTTGATGATAATAAAAATCCACCATAAATATTTAAATTACAAATAGCATGGATACCACCTGCATACTCATTAGAGCAATTGCCAACAAAAGCACCATCATAAATATTTATTTCTGAATTTTGCGTGCTAACTGTTGCTATTGCACCACCACTAACATTTGCAAAGTTTTTTGCAACAATACCGCCATAAATATTAATTTTTGCATAAGCATCACCTATAATTGCACCACCGGAAAATAAGCCTCTTGCACCGCCAATTAATTTACCCATATTTTTTATATTGCTTATTTCTTCTGTCAATTTGATTTGTTTAATTTCAAAATCGTCACTGCTACTTTCAATTTTGTCATAAATACTCTGTATTATTTTTGCATCGTATTTATTATCCATCAAACTAAATTCACCATAAATTCTTATAATATTTCCAGTTTCATTTGCAGTATCTTTTGTTAATCTTCTATCTATTGTAAAACCATTTAAATCCAAAGTTATATTAGCACCATAAGGAACCATTAAATTTCCACCAGCAGAAATACCACTACATGCATTGCCAAAAGTAGTTATACTTGTTTCATTACTATCTTTTGCCAACCAGTCATTCATCAATGTAACCTTGATATTTTTGCCTTTATCTAAAGACTCTTCAACCGCCATATTCCAACCAGTTGCCATTTGGTCACAGTTTCCACTCAAATAGTATTCACCATATACCTCTGGCAAATCATAACTCTCACTAGAATTATCACTCAACTTATCTCTTTCTTCAGTAGATATATTTATTTGACTATCAGCACTTGCTATTTTGCTACTATCTTCTGTCACATTTATTACTAGCATACTACTTATTAACAATAGACACGTTACTACTATCATCAATATCACTATACCTACTCTTTTTATTAGTTTTGCCATAATAAAACCTCCATTTTATTTGTACATGTATTAAGTATATCTATGTACTTTTTGGGGGAATTTTTTGGCACTAATATATATTTTTTGTTAAGTTTATCTAAACATATTACAAACTGTTTATCTTATGGTTGACATTTTATTACATTTCATACTATAATATTTCTATAATAAGTACATAGATATACTTATTCTATGTACTTATTTTTTACATTGTTTAATCTATTTTATCTTTTTTACCCCCGATTTTTGACAGTTTATTTAATTAAATCTTACTTTTACACAAAAACAAACTTTACACAAAAACAAACACACTAAAACTTATTAATTTAGTGTGTTTATTGTTTTGCTTTTATTTTTGATTTAATGTGATTTATAGAAAAATTTTGACTCAATTTATTCTGTTTTATTTATAAAATTTTTTATTAATTCAAAAATATCGTCTGTAATAACATGTTCTATACGGCAAGCATTTTCTTCTGCACTAACTTCTTCAGCGCCTAATTTAATTAGTGCTCTCATAAGCACTTGATGTCTTTCCAATATTCGTTCTGCCTTTTGTTTGCCAGACAAAGTCAAAATTATTTCACCATTGTTTTTAATTTCGATATAACCTTTTTTACTAAGCAAGTTTACCGCTTTAGATACACTTGATTTTGCATATCCAAGTTCTTCAACAATATCCACAGACCTAACTAAACTCTTTTTATTTTTTAGGTTTAATATAGTCTCTAAATACATTTCCTCAGACTCATAAACTTTCATAGTTATACCTCCTTAAATTAACAATGTGTTATTTAAATCATTTTAGCATAAAAAAACTAAAAAAGCAAGGCTAAATTTTTAGCCTTGCTTATTATGCAAATATTTTGCAATTAAAACATAATCTTATGTAATCCTACAAAAGAAAATTGCTATCTAATACATCTTAATTATAATTAATTAAAGAAAGTACCTTTTGCTTGCTCTTTAATTTCACGAGATGCAATAAATGGTATTTTAGTTGTATAACCATTTTTAGCAGCAACAATTTGTTGAGTTGGCCATTTGAAAATTGCCATATTCCAACTATTGATTAAATCGTTGTAAGTATCTCTTGCAGCAGTAACTTCTCTTTGCAAATAACTATTTTGTTGCATAGCATTTTGAATACTCTCATGTGCTTGCAATTCTGGATAATTTTCCATAGCAATACGCAAGTTAGCAGCAAAACCATCTACCTTTTGAGAATAAGTGTTACGTTCCTCATCAGAACCTGGATGTACACCAGCACGCAAGCCTGCAATTTGTGTAAAAGTATCTTTATCAAAATCAATGGCTTTGTTTACAAGTTGTGCACAGTTTTGAAGAACTATAACTCTTTGCTCTAAATAGTTATCAATTGTAGATGCTTGCTTATTGATTTGTTGCTCAATACGTTTTAATTTGTTATCAGCATTCTTTTTCATAATCATAAAGACTAGACCTGGTATAATTGCCAAAACCCAAAGCATAATCTCAAAAATTTTAGAACCTAATCCTACTTTTGGTGAGATTTGTTTTGCAATAACATTTACTTCTCTTCCTTCGTCCATTGGAACATAATTCATCTCGTCCAATTCATTTGCCATAAATTTTACCTCCTATGTGATAAAAATTTTTATTTTTTTATTTTAAATGTATAGTACTCTATACAAAATTATAATTAAATTAAATTATTATTAGCATCGTTTACAATAGTTTCCACTGCTTTAGCAAACTTTTCTTTATTGTCAAAAATGTTTATTTTTTCTTTTGTGCTTAAAATTTCATTAACCTTTTCAATTAATTCCTCTTTTACTTTGTCATCAGGAATAACTACTATTACTCCACAACATTCTGCAATAGAAGAGTCACTTTCCCCTACAACATTATCATTAATCTTTAAAAGATGAATCAATTCTGCATATTTTTCGCTACTTAAGCCATTTGCATCAAAAATCAAAGCCTCGGTAGTTTTTAAAAGCGGATTATATTCGTCCCAATTAACTGGTACACTATAAGTTCTACCATTACCAGCAACTCTTGGCACAAAATCTGTTCTTGGAGTTATGCTATAAGAATAAGCATAAATCATAATATTATCAACTTGCCCTTCGCTAGATATAAACTTAACTTTAGTAATAATTTGAGTTGCACTTCCGTCTGCCTCCAAAAATCTTTCTGGCAAAACATTTACAACCATTTCAGCCTCACGTGCTGCAATATTTGTTTCTGCCGTTAAGTCAATATCCATATCATTTGGCTTATATTGTTGATACAATGGAACACTAAGTATTGGTGCAAGCATAAAATACAAATTCTTAAAAAATTCGCAATTATAATTTGTAAATAATTCTTTTGCAATATCAACACTATATGAGGAAATATTTCTTCCAGCAAGCATTCTCCAATTATCGCTATGGTGAGAATAAATAGTATTTAATTTATTTTGTTTTATAAAATAGAAATCATCGCCATAAGGTGAATCTTTTACTAAATCAACAATGTTTCTTTGTGCTAATGGTGTAAATAATAATCTAAATTGATTTTCATTATCTCTATCAAAAGCACCAAACAATATATCAAACTCGGTATCAGACATTGCAACAAATGAGCCATCACCATGTTTCATGTCTTTATCTGCAATTTTAGCAAGTTTTTTCTCGCCACGTCTTACCATTTTTTCTATCTGCTTATCGTCTTTGCCTTGTGCTTGAGGTTTTCTTGAAAAATTCAAGTCAGGTGCAGATTCATTACAATAAACAAGAAAAGTTTCTGTGTCATAATAAGGACATGGTCTAGTTACACTTGCTACCAAAGTTTGGCTGTGTGTTACAGTATATGATTTACCATCAGAATTACGTCTAGTTTCTGTCCAAGTTACAACCATACTGCCTTCATAAGTTTTTGTACCCATTTCAGTTTCCAACTCTCTTGTTATAACAAATGGATTACCTGTAATAGTACCAACAACCATATTGATAGTAGAAGAGTCATCGTTAGAAAAATATGGAAATTTAAAGTATTTATGTAAATAAACCTCATGTAAAACACTATAATATCTATCAAGTTGAATTACAGTATTAAGATTATTAACAAGAGTATTTGTTATATCGCTAGTAAAAAGTTTATTTAGTGGAGCCATTTGTTCCCAAGCCTCTTGCAAAATACTATCCGCATTTTGCTTTAGCAATTTGGCAGATGCTTTTAAACTTTTGATTTTTTTATTAAGCACCAAAGTTATAATCAATATAGATGCTACCATAACTACTGGTCCAATTGAAGTAGTTAAAATTCCAGCAAGTAAGGAACTGCCAACTTTTAGTGCGCCATAAATCATTAAAGCACCAATTGCAGTTGCTATACCGCCTGCTATACTTAAAAAGATAAGAAAACTCTTCCAGCCTTTTTGTATTTTTAGTTTTTTCTTTTCCTTTTTATATTCATTATCTGCTTCGTTATATTTTTTTACTGTAGCACGATTTAATTCAACATCAATATGACTTTTTTGTACTAATTCTTCAAAAGTTTTTTCTACAGAATTATCAAATGTTTGTTGATATTCTGAATACTCTTTTAAAGGTGCTAATATTTCTTTCATATATCGCCTCTCAAAATTTGAAAAAAATCTTTTTATTTATTATATAATTATAATCATAAATATTATAACAAATCTCTATTATTTTGTCAACAATTCTTATTTGAAGCAAAAATACATACAAGAAAAAAATGGTTCTTACAATAAGAACCACTTTTTTATTTGATTTTTATTTTTCACCTTTTGTTGCTGTTTCACCATTTAAACAATAAATAGTATATGCACCAGTGCCATCATTCCACCAACTAGCATTTATTGATTTATCATTTTCAATATCATACCACTTATTATCATCTTTTGTATGTAATAACCAATTAGCCTTTGTGCCATTAAAGTGTATTTCTGTAAGTTGAGCACAATTTCTAAACATTGAATCTGTTGGGCAAAAATCAGATGCTAATGTAACTTTTGTAAGATTTTTGCAGCCTTTAAATAATCCATAAATATCATTTTCAGTACTGCACTTAAAACCTTCTTCAATTACAATTTCCTCTACACCTATATCAGTGCTAGATGGCCAACCACTATCATTGATAAAAGGACTACGACCATTATTATCGCCTAGCACTACTGGTTTAGATGATGCTGACAATGTTATCTTTTTTAAGTTTTTACAATTTGAAAAAGCATCTGCATCTATTTTTTCAATATTTTTTGTAGATGTAAATTCCATAAGTCCAGTATCATAAAAAGCCCTCTCACCAATTACTTTTAAACTTTCTGGAAAATTAATAGTAGTTAGTTGTGAACATAAATTAAATGCTACATTTCCAATAGTCTCTAATCCCTCATTTAAAGTAACTTTTTTAAGTTTAGGAAGAGAGGCAAAAGTCCCCTCTTGAATTGTTTTAACACCTTTACCAATTGTCACTTCTTCTAGTGATTTACATTGATAAAAAACAGGATAGGTACGATTTTCGGGGCCTAATTCAGTTACATTATCAGGAATAACAATATTTTGCAAGCCAGAATTCATAAAAGCAGCCTCTCCAATAGTTACAAGAGAATTAGGTAGTTTTAAACTTTTTAATGCAGTTGTATTTGCAAATGCTTGCTCACTTATTTCTTCAGTTCCTTCAGCAATATTTACATTAGTTAAACTTGTACAATCCCTAAACGAATAATCATAAATAAGTTCTACATTACTAGGAATATTTATACTTTCAAGACTAGTACAACCCATAAACATACCATAACTTAAATATGTTAAACCTTTTCCCAATTCTACTTCAGTTAATGATGTACAGTCTTTAAAAGTATAGTAACCTGCACTTTTTACACTATCAGGAATAACTACCTTTTTAATAGTAGTATTGCCACTGCAAAAATCATTACCTATTTTTGATACCGCCAAGCCCTTATATGTTGATGAAATTACTATTTCCGTACTAGTACTATCTTCCTTTAATCCACTGCAAATAGCATAACTGCCATCCTCACTCACCTCATACACAATATCTGTGTTGGTAGCAACTTCATCTTTGCCACAAACACTACATTTGCCACTAGCAAAAGTATGTGCGGCTTTGTCCTTTTGTTCAGTGCAACCATCACAAGAATACCAGTGATTAGTATCGTCATAATCCCAACTTGATGACCAATTATGTTTATGAAAGTCACATGCAACCAATGCAATAGCACAAGCAAAGATTAATAACATTGTAAATACAATTGTTAAAAATTTTTTCATAAGTCCTCCAAAATTAATAATTTTTTTGTAAATTAACCAACACAATTATTTAAAAAATTTTTTTACTTTTGTCAGAAAATGTATACTTTTTCTGACAGAAATATTGACATAATTTTTGAGTTATGATATACTAAATTTTGTAAAAGAATCAAAAAATTATAACTTTTATTTATAAAAATTCAAAAATTATA
>CAJTNW010000042.1:8127-8774 GCA_910577795.1 uncultured Christensenella sp. | reverse complement strand
GGACCTCTAGGACCTACTACACCAATACAGCAAGGCACAGAATTTTGATGACAATTACAACAATGATTATTACCATTGTTAAAAAAACCATCATCACAATATTCACATATTTTATTTAAAAATTTATAAAACATTTTTAACTCCTTAATAATTATTTTTTCACATAACCTAATTTCTCAAAATATTTTTGATTAATAATTACACTTGGATTAAGTGGGTCATTTTTAAAGGCTAGTTTATGATAATAATATGCTTTTTCATACTGACCAAGTTTGTCATAACAAACTGTAAGCCAAATGTATGGCACGATTCTATATGATGAATAATCAATAAAAGCACCTGAATTTAAATCTGGTTGTAAATTAGTAGCACACTCATACCAATAAATAGCCTTATTATAATCATTGCGCATACGATATATTTCGCCAATTACACAACATGCCTCACCTGTTGGCAAACCATAAACAAAACTACTAAAAGCAGATGTTAGTGCTAATTTTATATCCTCAATTTGCAAATAACAATGTGCAAGCATAATACACGCATCTATTTTATTAATGTAAAATCCATCTTCCATATTAATAAAATTATTAAATTCATTAATGGCATCTGTAATAAATCCATTGTAATATAATTCACGTGCATAA
>CAJTNW010000042.1:0-8114 GCA_910577795.1 uncultured Christensenella sp. | reverse complement strand
CTCTCCCTAGCAGATAAAATCAAACCATCAGCAATATTTTTACGATAAATATCCAAGTTACGTGTTCCATTTTTTCGTCCCTTCGGTTTATCATGGACTATAGGAAAATCCAAATTTACTATATTACCTTTTGGTTGAATAACCTCATGCACACATCCTTGCCAATAAAAATCAGAATTATTTTTTATAATACGTTCACGATAATAGGAAAATAAAGGTTTACCATCTGCAGTCATATTGATAATATATGGCAACATTACAACATCAATTGTTCCATCTGTGTTTTTCATAAATTCAGCAATTCCATCTGCTGTTTTTTGTGGTACAATATCGTCAGCATCAAGCCATATCCAATAATCTGATTTGATTTGTGATAATGCAAAATTACGTGCTGCAGAAAAATCATCTATCCACTCAAAATCATAAATTTTGTCAGTAAATTTTTTTGCAATTTCTTTAGTATTATCTGTTGAACCAGTATCAACTATAACAATTTCATTAGCAAATTTTGTTGCACTAGTAAGCACTCTTTCAAGTACTTGACTTTCATTTTTTACTATCATACACAAACCAAGTGTCATAAATCTAATATCTCCTATATATCTAATTCAATATATGAAAAATATAAAAATAAGTATCCTATTAAAGCAAAGTATTTTTATAATTCTTAAATTTAAATAAATATTTAATAGCGATTTTTGATAGGTTTTTTCGTTTTTTTTGTTTTTTGCATTTTTTTATTAAAAGATATTAAAAAATGGCAACCAAGTTAACTTAGTCGCCAATTTGTAAATTTTGATTTTTATCATTTAAACTTTATTCCATACATAACTGCCATATACATAATTCATTAAATAACTGATTTGTTCATCATTTGAAAAATCAAGTGGGTCACTTAAACCAGTTACAGTCCAACCTCTCTTATCTTCAAAAATGAATTTTTGTCTATAATCAGCATTGTTGCGATGCATGTGAAATGCACTTTTTCCAATATAATTAACACTTGCAGGAATAGTTATTTTTTCAACCATATCAAAAAATGAAAACATATATGCAGGAATTTTTTCGACTTTACTACCAAAATTCAAATTCGTTATAGTTATTTGTGCATAACCTGCCCAACCATAGTCACTTCCAAATACATACGCATTTTCACCACGTATCTCATCATAAATTAAATCTCTACAATTTATTGCATTCCAATTTAGTGTTGTAAGATTTTCACATTTACCAAAGGCAAATTTCGCCACTTCTACAACACTTTCTGGTAAAGTAAGTTCTGTTAAACCGCATTGTGAAAAGGCAGAGCCTTTTATATTTTTTACATTTCCAAGTGATACTTCTTTTAGACCACTCATTCCTCTAAAAGCCGCAGCACCTATTTGAGTTACACCATTAGGTAAAACTACCTTTGTAAAAGGATATTCTTTATATCTGCTTACAGCATCAAAAGCATAATTAGCAATTGAATATTCACTCATACTTTCACCACCAACAACTACTTTGCTAGGCTCAGGCAAAATCAATTCTGCACTATTACCCAAATAGTCCATTACAATATGTTGGGCTACATTATCTTTTTTGAAAGAGTAAAATAAAACATCTTTATATTGTGTAAATGCTCCCTTATCGTTTCTGTTAGTACAATAATTTAACGTGCAATCTAACATGCCTTTTAGCCTACTATTATTTTCTGGAGTCAAACTACTTTCGTTACACACCTCAACAAGTCTAAAATCATTAAATATTGTTAAAGGCAAATTTTGCACATTACTACCCAAAGTCAAACTATACACACTTGCTTCACGCTTACTTTTTTTATTACATGCTACAATACCTTCTTCAATAGTATGTATATTTTTATCCAAAACTAATTCATTAATAGCAATACAATCGTAAAAAGCATAAGTACGTATTATTTCTGTATTCTCTCCAAAAGATATATTTTTTAATTTTAAACAATAATAAAACATATATTTAAAAACTTCTTTACAATTTATATTTACACTAGTTAAATTTGAATTATAAAAAGGATAATCTCCAATTTGAACAAGTGTTTCAGGAATATCTATATTTTGTAAGTCAGAATATGCAAATGTATATTCTCCAATTTTTGTAACTTTGTGCAAGTTTATATCAGTCAATTTCTCACAACTTCTAAAAGCATTTTTTCTTATCTCGCTAATATTTTTTGGCAAATCCATTGTAGTAAGTTTTGTACATAATCTGAAACATTCTTCTCCTATAATAGTGATACTATCAGGTAGTTTTACTTGCTCGAGCATTGGACATTGATTAAATGTACCTAATGGCAACTCACTAATTGGACTCGCTATTTCCGCCTTTACTAAATTAGCACATTTCCAGAAAACATATGTCTCCATACTATCAACACTTTCAGGAATTATTATTTCTTCTAATCCTGTCATTGAAAGTGCACATTCGCCCAAACTCTTTAAAATATTAGAAAATTTAATATTTTTTAATTCTGTACAACTTTGAAAGGCATAAGGTCTAATAATTTCAATATTTTCACCCAAAATAACATTGGTAATTTCTGTGTTTTTAACAAAGGCACTACGACCAATTTCCTTAACAGGCTTGCCTTCATATTCATTTGCTATAGTAATTTTTGTAGGAATTTTTACATCTTTAATAAAACCATTACAAATTGCAAAACTTCCGTCCTCACTCAAAGAATAACTCAAAACTTCAGCACTTGGTTTCTCCTCTGTGCCACCTTCGCTCTTACCACATACACAAACTCCACTGGTATATGTATGTTTTGCCTTATCTTTTATCTCTTCACAACTTTTGCACTTATGCCAATGATTTTCTGCATCATTAGACCATTCCATTAACCACTCGTGTGTATGCTTATATTTGTCAAATTTACAAGATGATAATATCAAGCATAAACTACAAACTAACAATATTGCCATAAACATAGCAAAACATTTACTCTTTTTCATAATCGCTCCTTATTTTATGAATAGATAAAAAAATAAATTTTCTTAATCTATTTATTATTTATAAAATAAAACTTGCAAAATGAGTAATTTCCCTAAAGTGTCAGAAAAAGTATACTTTTTCTGACACCAAACCACTTGACAAAAATATATAATTATTTTATAATAGAGTTGATAAAAAAGGTAAATTTTACCAAATTTATAATTATTATTTATAAAACAACTAATGGCAAAAACTGTCAGAAAAAGTATACTTTTTCTGACAGTTTTTTCACACTTGATAAATATTTTAAAGAAAAATGTAAAATATATGCAAAAATTTGCTTTAATATAATTTTCATTATTAACAAAATTTGTTGATAAATAATTTTGATACAATAAAGTAATTAATTTTCAAACATCAAAAATTAATATTTTATTTGGAAAAAAATTATTACAAACACTTGTAAATCTAATTGCTATATGTTATAATGATTAAAATTGATTACAATTTTGGAGGAAATCTAATGCAATATTCACATGAAGTTATGTCAATGTGCCCAGTGGCACAAGGTCCTAACCACGGTTGTGCACCAATTCCTGAAGAAGGTAAATGGGTTCAAGCACGCGAAATTAAGGATATTTCAGGACTTACACATGGTGTTGGCTGGTGTGCTCCACAACAAGGTGCATGCAAACTTACTTTAAACGTTAAAAACGGCGTTATCGAAGAGGCTCTTATTGAAACTCTTGGTTGCTCTGGTATGACTCACTCTGCTGCTATGGCTGCTGAAGTTTTACCTGGCAAAACTATTCTTGAAGCACTTAATACTGACTTAGTATGCGATGCTATTAACACTGCTATGCGTGAGTTATTCTTACAAATAGTTTATGGTCGTACACAGTCTGCTTTTTCTGAAGATGGTCTACCTATTGGTGCTGGTCTTGAAGATTTGGGCAAAGGCTTGAGAACTCAAGTTGGTACTATGTACTCTACTAAACTTAAAGGTGTAAGATACTTAGAGATGGCTGAAGGCTATATTACTAGAATCGCTTTGGACGAAAATAACGAAGTTATTGGTTACAGATTCGTTCACCTAGGCAAAATGATGGAAGCAATTGAAAAAGGTATGTCTCCTAATGATGCTTATGAAAAATTTAGCGGTCAATATGGCAGATTTAATGAAGCGGTTAAGACTATTAACCCTCGTAAAGAGTAATAGGAGGTATAGATAATGGAAATTAAATTTGAAGGATATGAAAGAAGAATTGACAAAATCAATGCTTGCCTAAACGAAAATGGTATTAAAGATTTGGAAGATGCTTATAACATCTGCACTCAAAAAGGTATAAATGTTGACGAAATCGTAAGAAATATACAACCTATCGCTTTTGAAAATGCTATTTGGGCTTATACTGCCGGTTGTGCTATTGCTATCAAAAAAGGTTGCAAAGTTGCAAGTGATGCTGCTGAAAGCATTGGTGTTGGTCTTCAAGCATTTTGTATTCCAGGTTCAGTTGCGGACCAACGTTCTGTTGGTTTAGGACATGGTAATCTTGCTGCTAAACTACTTAGAGAAGAAACTAAATGTTTCGCTTTTCTTGCTGGTCACGAGTCTTTTGCTGCTGCAGAAGGTGCTATCGGTATTGCAAGAACTGCAAACACTGTTCGTAAAACTCCACTTAAGGTTATCCTTAACGGTCTTGGTAAAGATGCTGCTTATATCATTAGCCGTATCAATGGTTTTACTTATGTAAAAACTGAATTTAACCAAGCAACTGGCGAACTTAAAGTTATCTCTACTACTCCATACAGCAATGGTGAACGTGCTGCTGTTAGAGTTTTTGGTGCTAATGATGTTAACGAAGGTGTTGCAATTATGCAAGCAGAAAAAGTTGACGTTTCTATTACTGGTAACTCTACTAACCCAACTCGTTTCCAACATCCAGTTGCTGGTACTTACAAAAAACTTTGCTACGAAAAAGGTATTAAATACTTCTCAGTTGCAAGTGGTGGTGGTACTGGTAGAACTCTTCACCCAGATAATATGGCTGCAGGTCCTGCTTCTTATGGTTTAACTGATACAATGGGTCGTATGCACAGTGATGCACAATTTGCTGGTAGTTCATCTGTTCCTGCACACGTAGAAATGATGGGACTTATCGGTATGGGTAATAACCCAATGGTTGGTGCAAGTGTTGCTGTTGCCGTTGCAGTTGAAAAAGCAATGAACTAATTACAAAATCAATAAAATAACTAATAAACATATTTTATAAAAAAATTGACATAAAACAAATCAAAGTCGGATATACTCCGACTTTTTTTGTTGAAATTTTTTATTAATTGTTTTTCTATTATAATTACCATATAATCAAGTCAAAATTCAAAACTACTTATAAATAATCTTTCTCATAAGACTTTATAATAACGAATTTTTCTTAGCCCGACTGAAAAACAGTCAGGCTATTTTTTAATTTCTTTTTGATTAACAATAATTTTTATATGGTAGCAATTAATTAGTTATAATAAAATTTATTGTAACAATTATTTAAGTTATAACAATGACAACATGGACAGCAATTACAGCAACAATTATTATCACAAATAATATAATAAACTCTTTTACAATTATTGTTAGGTATTTTTATAATTGTTTGAACCATATTGCTATAAGTTGTAATTTGCGTTGTATCAGAATTATAAGTTATGCTTGCAATATTAGCGATAGTTTTCATTTTAATTCACCTTCACATCAAATTCTATATTTAAAACTTCACTTGGTGCTAAACTACTAATAACAAAACCATTTGTTGGATTATAGGCAGGATAAACCACACCATTCATTTTTACACTATTTTGCACAAATGTTGTGCCATAAGGAATTGGGTCTTTAAACAACATATCAGTTTTAGTAACATTTCCAACATTTATTATATTAATTGTATAGTGTAGGTTTTCACCTCTAACAGCAAATAATTTATCTACACTTTTTATTAATTGAATTTTATCAGATATAACTTTTACCAAAATTGGTTCAGTATTTTCAGTATAACTTACATCACCTCTTAATTGGTCTTTTACTGTATACTTTAGTGTTGCATAATGTGTTATAGTGTCAGTTTTAATCTGGTGATTAGCCTTTAATTCATATTCTATAATGATAGTCTCATTTGGCAACAAATCAGGCAACACAAAGCCTTTTACTGGGTCATAATCTGGCATTACGATTCCATTTATTTTTACACTTCCCTTCACATAATTTGCATCATTAAGTTGTGGGATTTGAAAAAAATTATTAAATATTTTTGTTTGAGAATTGTTAGTTATACTTACAGTATTGCGGGCATTTTCATCTTCTCTAATAGTGGTTTTATCCGAATGAATTTCTTTAGATACGGAATAAGATAAAATTTCAGTGTTAACCATGTTGCTTTCCGCATTTCCAAAAGATTTTTGACCATTAGGCATTATTGCATTGTAAGTTATATTCAATTTATTTGATATTAGCATAACTACTCCATTATTAATCTACTACTACTTGAAAACTTGTTGTCGCACTTTGATTAGGTGCTAAGTTTGATACAACGTAACCGGCTTCTGGACTATATGCAGTTACATTATTTCCGTTGATTAAAACTGAATTTTCTACAAATGTAGTACCTTGTGGAATACTATCAGTAAAATATATATCATTAATATCAACATTTCCATTATTTGTTAAAGTTATTGTATATGTTAATGTTTCACCTTTAATAGCAAAGGCTTTATCAACACTTTTTACCACACTAAGTTTATTTGAAATGACATTTATTGTAATAGGTGTTACATCTTCACGATAACTGATAGTGCCTCTTACAGGGTCATTTACAGTATATTGAAACTGAGAGGTATCAACTACAGGATTAACAGTCATTGGATTATTGATTTGCATATCATATTCTACTGTCAACACTTCGCCAGGATTTAAGTCAGGAAGATAAAATCCTGAATAAATGTTATAATTTGGTTGCACAACTCCGTTTACTTTGATGCTGCCTGCAACATAACTGCCACCATTAAGTTCATAGTTAGAAATAAAAGTATAGACTAGTTTTGTTGCTGAATTGTTTGTGATAACTACTTTATTGTGAACGATTTCTCCTTCTTTTACCAAAGTTTTATCAGAACTGCTTACTTTTGATATAGCATAAGATAAGATTTCAGTATTGACAATGTTGCTTGCTAATTTCCCAGGTGTTGCTCCTTCCTCAGGAACCATTGCATTATAAGTTACGTTCGATTGATTTGGTATAAGCATTATTTTTTTGCACTCCTAATTAAAAATACTACATACAGCCCCTATTATAAGAGCAAAATATGTAGTAAATCAATTAGATATTTAATATAAATTATTATTATGTGTAGGTTAAAATTATATGTATTCTTACTATATAATATGATATTGATTAATAATGTGTTTACAAAACAACCTGATTTTTATGTAAATATTTTGTTTTAAATCAAAATATAACCTTAGTTTACTAACTTTTAAACTTGCTTAATAATTTAAATTTTTTATCTATTAATATCATATTTTTTGAGTTGGTCACGGCTTCGCACAATAAATAGACATTAGTTGGTTCAACTATGATGCATGTGTCAATAATTAAATGTTAAGTAGTTTATAAAAAAAACTAAAAAATAATATAGACAGCCATATGAGTTTCCAGTTAATTAGTTTTATTTAGTTATATTTTTCACACATCGTTATTATAGTATTATATTTTGTATTATAAAAACAACCTATCTAATTTCTCCACAGCATATTAACGGATTTTTTGCTGTGATTTTAGAATTAGTTGATTCGTAAGTCTTTCAATTTAGTTGACATACGCATTAAAATATGGTATTATTTATATAATTAAATAGATAGTTCGTTTGCACCATCCTATCGTTAAACAAAACTAGGGCATCATAATAGAAAAATTATTTTTAGGTGCAGTCGTTTAGTCACGATTGTACTTTTTTTCGCAATAGGAGAGATATGTATTATTTAAAAACTTCGGCTCATTTTGACAGCGCACACTTTCTTCACGGATACAATGGTAAGTGTGCAAATATCCATGGCCACCACTGGCTTGTGGAAGTAAAGATACTCAGTAGTAAACTGCAAGAAAGCGGCGAAA
>CAJTNW010000041.1:6282-10945 GCA_910577795.1 uncultured Christensenella sp. | reverse complement strand
CTATACTTCCATAAGCAAACGAACATTGCAACAACAGCAATACCAATCAATATCCAAAGCAATATACCCCACCATGTAGTTAGAGGTATTTTTCCCATTATATCAAAAGTTACTGTTTGTCCTATTATTGTAATAGGTCTAGTTACAATTTGCATAATAAAGAATGTCATATACGACATTGTAGTTACACCAGCAAAAATACACAATAAGTCATCTGGGAAAACTGGCAACAAAAACATCATAAACAACATCATTTTATCTCTACCCTTAAGCATCTTTTGATATTTGTTATATGCTTTTGGTCCAACCATCCATATTAACAATTTAACACCAAAAACTCTACCAAGCACAAATGCTAACATAGAACCTAGCATCATACCAACAAGGCTACATACAAATACTAATGGTAAATTTTGGAAGGCAGCCATACCTGCAGCAGTTGTTATTGCTGATGGGATAGGTATAAATGTAACTTGCAAAAATTGTATTAAAATATAAATAAGTGGACCCCATATCCCAGTTTTTTTCATCATATCTGAAATATTTTCGGAGTCTTTTAATAACTCTAAAGTACCGCTTTTTAATAAACCAATATAAATTGCAAAACCAATTGCTGCAAAAAATAGTACAATTAAAGTTAACTTAAACATAGATTCTTTACGTTTATATATACAAGCAACGCAAATTATTGAAACTAAAAATGCACCAATTATTAGCAATATAGGCAAATAAAGTTTTAGTTCACCAAATAAAAATACCGCTTCTACCATTACTGCTAATCCTAAAAAGACTGCCAGCAATGAAAAAGTTAATTTTGATTTATCACTCATTGGTTACCTCCTAAAATTTTATCCACTTCTGCCCTTGCCATTTTATCGCACTGGTTGTTGTATTCATTGTCGCTATGACCTTTTACTTTAATAAATTGTACTTTATGAAAATTTACTAAATCATCTAATTGTTTCCATAGTTCTACATTTTTGACTACTTTGTTTTGTTTTTTCCAACCATTAGACTTCCAATTGTCTACCCATTTTTGCAAATAAGCATTAACAACATACGCTGAATCTGAATATACTTGTACCTTACATTGCTCTTTAAGACAAGATAATCCATTTATAACAGCAATTAATTCCATTTTATTATTTGTCGTATTCAATTCTCCACCTGAAATTCGCTTTTCTTTTCCGTTATAAATAAGAATTGCTCCCCATCCGCCCGGGCCAGGATTATAACTGCATGCGCCATCAGTATATATTGTTACTTCTTTCACTTACCTAACTCCTCAGACCTGTTTCTGCACTTAACCATTGCACTATCAATAATACTATATAAATTATCTGCTTTAAAACTATCAACTGCTTGTATAGTTGTTCCGCCTTTTGAGCAAACAGCATTTATCAAATCGCTAATAGGTTCAGAAGCAACATCAACCATTCCAATACTACCATCAAATGTTTGTAGTACGCAAGTTTTTGCATCTTCGTAACTCATACCCATTTTAACTCCGCTTTCTATCATACCTTCAATAAACATATAAACATAAGCAGGACCACTTCCACTAACTGCAGTAACGGCATGGAACAATTCTTCCTCTAAGTATATTGTCTTACCAATACTGTCAAATATACCTTTTACAAACTCTTTTTCGCAAACAGGTATCTCATCATTTTTACGTATTGCAGTCATACCCTTTTTTAATTTACATGGTGTGTTTGGCATAACTCTTGTAACATTAGCATTTTTAAAATATTTTTTTATTCCATCATAAGTAATACCGGCCATAATAGAAACAATATGCTTTGCTTTGCATTTTGCACCAATTTCTCCTGCAATTTGGTTAAAAATTTGAGGTTTTACAGCAAGCAATACATACTCACATTCGTTTAGTATTTTTTCATTATTCTTATATGTAATAACTCCATCAATTCCTAAATCTGCAAAAGGGTCTGCGGCAATAATCTTATTCACCGCAATAAGTTTGCTATCTACAATACCATTTACTATTGCTTTTGCCATATTACCAGCACCAATTATGCCTAATTTATATTTATAACTCATATTACTCTCCTCAATTAATTATCTTCTCAAGACATTTTGTATATTTATTTTCAATATTGCCCACAATACTCTTGTTGTTTAAATAAATATGTTAAAATTTTATATTTTAATCATAAAACAATTGACATCTTTAAAAATTTGTCATATAATGGATTAGTCTTAGGGGAGTGGCTCAACGGTAGAGTAGTGGTCTCCAAAACCATTGGTTGCGTGTTCGAATCGCGTCTCCCCTGCCATTTATTCGGTTAGAACTTATATGTTCTAACTTTTTTTATTTAATAAACCAATTTTTTAATATTAAATTATTTTTAAATTTTAAATCAAACTTCCCTAAAACCAAACTTATTCAATTATTTAAACATTTTGCAAATAATTGATTTTATTAAATGTTATTTTTCCAAAATTACAGTCAAAAATGTACTTTCCCCTTGCATAGACACTTGTGCATGTGGAATATTAGGGTCAAAATAAATACAATCCCCTGCACGCAAATAATATTCTTTATTACCAATTAAAACTCTTAATTTTCCACTTAAAACATAGTTAAACTCTTGACCAGTATGTTTAACAAGTTCAGGAGCGACACCCTCGCTTATTGTAACAAGCATAGGCTCCATTTCTCTATTAAAAAATTTGTGAGCAAGGCTACTAAAACTATAGCCATCATATCTTTCTATCTCTAAGCCTTGTCCAGCATAACAAATTGCAACTTCTTTTCTATCACTATTTTGACCGGTAAGTAAAACTGTCGGGTCAATTTCCAAAGCCGCTGCAATATTGTACATAGTACCAATAGGTATATCAACTACACCTTCCTCAATATTTTTATAATCATCAACTGGCATATTAACTTTACTTGCAAATTCTTGTAAAGTATAATCAGAAAATTCTCTTAAATCTTTAATTCTTGCCGCAATATCTTTAATTTTTTTATCCATAATTACTCCTCGCATTTATTATGTCAAGTTGAATAACATATCCTATAACTTGTTTTTTTTATTATTATAATATAAAATAAATTTTTTTACAAGTCTTTTAATAAAATTAATATTAAATTAAAGATAAAAAATAGTCTAACACAAATGTGCTAGGCTATTAATATTTATTTAATTTTAACTTAAAACAGACATTGCCATAATCATTGCAGTTTCTTGCATAATGTCATTGTTATAATATTTTGCATATAGTGGCATATCTCTATTATCAATATCTTTATCATTTTTTGTAAAATCTAAAGCCTGAGATAGTTTTGTTATGGTATATTTATCGTCACTTGGCATCATTGGTTTTCCATGATAATTTTTCCATTGACCATCACCTACAGGCACATCAAAATATCCAACAGTCATACTCAACAAATACTTATTTGTACTAGTAAGTTCAAAGGTTTGCTGTGCAATACCTTTACCATAAGTTGGAGAACCTATCACTACAGCCTCATTACAATAATACTTAATTGCGCCCAGCAATGCTTCACTTGCACTTGCAGAGTTTTCATTAACTAATACAACTAATTTATAGTCTGGATTATTTAAACCTAACCAGTTATTGCCTTCGGCAGAATATATGCTAGTTTCGTTAGTTTTGTTTGATTTTAATCTAATAATACCAAGCCCGTTAGACTTACCTTTATCATCATGAATTAAATAACTTGCTATAACTGACAAAATATTAGTAGAACCACCGCCATTATCCCTTAAATCTAATATAAGTTTTTTATTATTGTTAGACTTATATTGATTACAACATTGTACAAAATCTTCTGCTGCTGTACCTGTAAATGAGTTTAGTTTAATATAACCAATATTATTTCCTAAATCAAGATAACTTGCTTCTTTTGTATTAAATAAAGATTTACGTAAAATAAACTTTGCCTCTTTGCCATTTGTTTTTCTTACTACCAATTCAATACTATTATAATTTGTGGCTTTGCCTAAAAAATCAGCACTATTTAACATATCATTTGTTAAGCCTTCTACAGATTTCCCATCAACTGAAACTAATAAATCCCCTCTTTCTAATTTAACTTTTTCAGAAGTACCAATAACAGTTCCAACTGCACTTTCTGCTGGAGATAACAAACCAGCCTCACTAGAATGGCTTATCTCCCTTATTATGTGATTATTATATGAATCACTTTGAATAGACAAACCAAACTGCCAAGTCAGCGCAGCACTTGTATATGACAAACCACTAAACTGGTCCATAGTATTTGCAAGTCCAATAGATGCCCACTTGTTAAAATCATCTTTAGATATATCTTGATAATAATATTTTTTTATTAAAGTATATACTTCATTTGCAACAGCAAGTTCGTCTTTAATATTGCTATTATAGGCTGAATTTTTACCTGAAATATAACACCCAACCATTCCACCAATAATTAGTGCCAAAACTAACACACCAAGCACAATTATTGTTACAATTTTAACATTATAATTAGTATTTCTTCTATTTTTACTATCTGCGTTGTGTGGATTATTGTCATTAGGAAAAGTATACATATTACCCCCTTAAATGGATATTAGCATCTCAGAATTATTGTCATAAATATAAGTATCCGAAATATCAAAACTAAATTCAATATAATCTCCTACTTTAT
>CAJTNW010000041.1:0-6266 GCA_910577795.1 uncultured Christensenella sp. | reverse complement strand
CTCAGATAAATAGATAGTTGCAATTCTATTTTCAATATCTAAATATGCAATATTATCTTGATTTATATATCCAATTTCACTTTTTATACTACATTGTTTACTATTATTAAAAGCAATTTTATTTATATCTATACAAATTATTCCACTGTCAAAAACATTGCTTTTTAAAGACTTAGTTGTTTGATATTCCTTGTTTGCAATGATTATTTTATTACCAGATATACTACAAGGTATACAGCAAACTTGCCTATCTAAATATAATTTTACACCTGCCAAACTATTAAAAAACATCTCTTTATTGTGGATACTACCGAAGCCAATATTTGTGCTATATCCTAAAAGTAAAATTTTATCTATATCAAATTGTTTTGCTAATTTATATTTTTTTACTGCAATAATAAGTGTTTTATCTTTAAATAATTCTTTTATTTTAACAATAATTTTATTTAACTCTATATTTGATAAATTAATAAAAATATCATCAATTAAATACAAACCTCTATTCACAGTAGCAAGCCTTGCAATAGCAACTAAACATTTTTCGTAATAAGATAATTTATTAACTTTTTTTTGTAAAATATCACTTATTTCCAGTTTATTTGCTAATTCTACTACTTTGTCTATTATTTTATTATTATCAAATTTTCTTATTTTTAACGGATAACTTATAATATCTATAACTTTTTTATTAGTTTGTAATTGCAAACTACTATCAATATAGCCAATATTTCTATGTTTAATGTTATAATCATTAATTAATTTTCCGTCTAAATATGTATCGCCAGACGTTGCACTCTCAAGTCCTGCAATAACAGATAAAAGCGTTGTTTTACCACCGCTTATATCTGATAATATTATAAGTTGTTCACCTTTTTGCAAATCAAAAGAAATATCATTTATGCCTGTATATCCACCTATATAAGTTTTAAATAGTTTATTTACTATCAAATATTTTTGATTAGGCATATCACATTCATTATTTAAATTTTCCTCTTGTTTTGGCAAATTATTGTGTTCTTTATTATTCATTTTATAAAAGATTTTTTCTTAATTCCTCGTTTGATTTAGAGGATAAATAAGATAAAGGAATATCAAATACAGTAACTGCACCTGTTTTGCCTTCTTTTGCTAGTTTTGCTATTGCTCTTGCATAAGCAGTTAAAACACTAGATGTAAATTCTGGATTGCTATCTAATTTAATAGAAAGTTCCAAAATATGCTTATGTTCTTCAGTAGTTTTACCAGACCTAATTACAAAACCACCATGAGGCATTTTGCCATGATTTTTCTTTAACTCTTCTTCAGTAATAAAATTAACAATTGTGTCATAGTCAGCAAAATAATTTGGCATATTTTTAATTTCTGCCTCAATTGCTTGTTTATCTGCCCCATCTTCTGCCACAACAAAACATTCTCTTAAATGCTTTTCTCTTGCAGTCAATGCTGGATTATTACCACTTCTTACTTTATCTAATGCTTCATTTTTAGGAATTGTATATTGAATACCTGCTTTTACACCTTTTACTCGTCTTATAGCATCACTATGTCCTTGAGATACACCTTTACCCCAAAATGTATAATCATTGCCATCTGGAAGAATTGCACCAAACAACATTCTTGCCATAGAGAATAAACCTGGGTCCCAACCAACAGAAATTATACCTAATTTGCCATTTTCCTTTGCAGTTTTATCCATATTAGCAAAATATTCAGGTATTCTTGCGTGTGTATCAAAAGAATCTACTGTATTAAAGTGCTTAACCATTTGCACACCTTGAACTGGCAAGTCAGTTGCAGAACCACCACATAAAATCATTACATCGATTTTATCTTTATATTCTTCAATTTTATTAACATTAATACATTTAAAACCCATATCTGTTACTACATTATCACGTCTTGTAAAAACAGCGACTAGTTGCATATCTTCTGCTGCAGTAACAGCAAGTTCCACACCTCTACCAAGGTTGCCGTATCCTAAAATACCTACTTTAATTTTATCCATATTATTACTCCTTATATCAATTACTCGTAGACTGCAAAGATTTAATCAAGGCTCTATGAGTATTTAAAATCATTGTATTTATATATCTTATATCACTAAGTAATCTGTCATTTTTACTACCTTCGGCAGTTAAATTATCCAAAGCACCTATCATTGAAGATATTTGCATTCTAACTTTTTGTACATATTTATCGTCAATTTTGTTGTTAACACTAGATTCATAATCTATAAGCATATTTGATATTTGACTTTTAAGCATTGCAATATCTTCACGTGCTGATGTATAATCAATTTCTTGCTTTTCAAGACTAACTGCAGTAGCATAAAGTGATTTATACATTATATCTTGATACTTTAGCACATTTTTTGTAGCATTTCTTACTGAAGTTGGCAATAAATGATAATCAATATCCTCTATTTTAAATAAGTATATATTTGTAACATAACCCGCTAAATTTAAATTTGTAGAAACACTTTCCGCATCTTTTTCACTTTGATACACTTCTGCAATTACTCTGTACAAATCGTCATGTACAACATAACCACTACCACCACTTGCCCTTATTTCCTCCGAAGTTATTCTTGCAGAGTCAACATCACTAAATGTTGCAATTTCAACTGCATAATAGTATGCTGTTACGTCACCTTTAAATATTTTGTTTACCACACTATCTATCAAATAACCACTTGACAAAACATCTGCAATTAAAAAGCAAGACACGAAGGCAAATATAATAACAAAAACAACTATAGCAAATTTTCTGCCTTTAGAGCGCTTAGGTTTATTTTTTTTGTTGCCTCTAGTATTGCCACATTTATCACAACTTTGCTGTTTTTCTTTTTCTGCCTGTAAAACTGCTTTTTTTATACTTTTATTTTTTTCAATACCATTTAAAGCAACTTGAAGTGTTAAAGGCTCGCACCTATCACAAGATGGACTTTTATGCCTAATTACTTGTGTTTTTACCAATTGTAAGTCGGTATTATTATCCACTTTTGAATTGTTAGGCAAATAATCAACCTGTGCGTTTTGATTATTATAACCAATATTATTGTCATAAGCCAAATCAATATCAATATCTTTGTAATGTGGCGACTGATTATTAATATCTTCAACACCTACAACTTCTACTTCGATATTATTTTTAGGCTGTTTTTTGTTAAAATACTTACTTAAATAATAGTCCTCATAATGAGTTTCAGTCATATCAAAATCTGCCATAATTCTCCTAAAAAACCAATTAAATATTCGCTTTATTAAAGATTATGAATTAAGATTTTGAATAATACTAATAAACTTTATTTTAGGACAACCACTAGTAATTTTAGGACAAGCAAATTAACTAAAAACAAAATGTAATAAATAAAATCTATTTACCTAATTTATTTTAAATCTTCAAATTTATCTACTTGTACTCCAGCCTCATTAAACATTTTTATACTAAACTCGTCTGGATAACCTTCGTCAAAAACAACCCTAGCAATACCAGAGTTTATAATCATTTTTGCACAAATAGAACAAGGTTGATGAGTGCAATATAAAGTTGCACCTTGAACACTTACACCTAGTTTTGCTGCCTGAATGATAGCATTTTGCTCAGCATGCACAGCATAGCAAATCTCATGCCTTGTACCACTAGGAATATTCATTTGTTCTCTCAAACAATATCCTCTATCTACACAACTAGATATACCGCTTCCTGCTCCATTATAGCCAGTTGTTAATATTCTTTTGTCTTTTACAATGACAGCACCAACTTTTCTGTTAACTTTATAACAACTTGACCAAGTTGAAACAAGTTTAGCCATACCCATCATTCTTTCATCCCATTTATTCATAGTAACCCCCAAAGATTAATTTATTATTTACTTTTACATTTTACACCAAAACAAGAAAAATATCAATAGTTTTATTATTTGTTTGCTATTAATTTTATTTAAAACAAATATATAAATTTATAATATCCATATATTAATCGCTGTTTTTTATTCATAATCCTACACATTATGGCAATAATATGTAAAATCGACAAAAAATTGTACACAATTACCCTCACAATTACCAAATTTTGTAATTTCTTTGAAAAATTGTCATTAACTACTTAACAAAAGGATATTGTTGTGCTATAATAATCAATGTTAGCAGTCTAATAGCAAGATTGCTAACTTACATAGTAAAATTTTGGAGGTATATATATGACAATTAAACCATTATTTGATAAAATAGTTATTGAGGCTGTAGAAAGTATGGATAAAACACAAAGTGGTATCGTTTTGCCCGGTACTGCACAAGAAAAGCCACAAATGGCAAAAGTAATTGCTGTTGGACCTGGTGGCATTGTTGATGGTAAAGAAATCGCTATGCAAATTAAAGTTGGAGATATTATTTTGTACAACAAATATGCTGGTTCAGATTTTAAATTAGAAAATAAAGAAGTTACTATATTAAGACAAGCAGATGTGCTTGCAATTGTTGAAAAATAATTTTGGAGGTTTATTATGGCTAAAAAATTTAAATATGGCGAAGATGCAAGAAAAGCCTTAGAGACTGGTGTTAATACACTTGCAAATGCTGTTAAAATTACTCTTGGTCCAAAAGGTAGAAATGTAGTTTTGGACAAAAAATATGGCGCACCACTAATAACAAACGATGGTGTTAGCATAGCAAAAGAAATTGAACTAGAAGATGCTTTTGAAAATATGGGAGCACAACTAATAAAAGAAGTTAGCATTAAAACTAACGATGTTGCTGGTGATGGTACTACTACTGCTTGTGTACTTGCAGGTGCAATTATTCGTGAAGGTATGAAAAATGTTGCCGCTGGTGCTAATCCAATTATTTTAAACAAAGGTATCAAGTTTGCTTGTGAAAAAGTAGTTGAATGTTTAAAAGATATATCTAAACCAATTGAAAGTAAAAATGCTATTGCACAAGTTGCAAGTGTTTCTGCTGGTGATGAGTCTATTGGTACACTAATAAGTGACGCTATGGAAAAAGTTGGTAAGGATGGTGTTATAACTGTTGATGAATCTAAAACTATGATGACTAACCTTACTGTTGTTGAAGGTATGCAGTTTGATAGAGGTTACGCATCACCTTATATGGTAACAAATACTGACAAGATGGAAGCAATTATTGACGATGCTGTTATTTTGATTACTGATAAAAAGATAAGCAATATACAAGAAATTCTTCCAGTGCTTGAGCAAGTTGTTAAAAATGGATTAAAATTACTTATTATTGCTGAAGATATTGAAGGCGAAGCACTATCTACTATTATTGTAAATAAACTAAAAGGTGTATTTAATTGTGTAGCAGTAAAAGCCCCAGGTTTTGGTGATAGAAGAAAAGCAATACTTGAAGACATTGCTATTTTAACTGGTGGTACTGTTATTAGTAGTGAAATTGGTCTTGAACTAAAAGATGCAACTTTGAATGATTTGGGTAAGGCTAAACAAATTAAAGTTGACAAAGATAACACTACTATTGTTGGTGGTTTTGGTGATAGCGAACAAATTAAAGCAAGAATGGCTAGCATAAAAGCACAAATTGCAGAAACTACTTCTGATTATGACAGAGAAAAATTGCAAGAAAGACTTGCAAAACTATCTGGCGGTGTTGCAGTTATCAACGTTGGTGCAGCAACTGAAATTGAAATGAAAGAAAAGAAATTGCGTATTGAAGATGCTTTGGCTGCAACTCGTGCTGCTGTTGAAGAAGGTATTATACCAGGTGGTGGTATTGCCCTACTTAGCACAATTAAAACAGTTAAAAAATCAATATCTAAACTTACTGGCGACGAACTTACTGGTGCAATGAGTGTATTAAAAGCACTTGAAGAACCTATTAAGCAAATTGCAATAAATGCTGGTATTGATGGCGCAGTTATTATTAACAATATCAAAAAAGCAAACAAAGGTGTAACTTATGGTTACAATGCTTTAACAAACAAATATTGTGATATGATAGTTGAAGGTATTATTGACCCAACTAAAGTTACAAGGTCTGCTCTTCAAAATGCTGTAAGTGTTGCAACAACATTACTTACAACAGAAGTATTAGTTACTGATATTCCAGAGCCTACACCTCCAATGGCTGGTGGAGGAATGGATGGTATGTATTAAAGGTTTGGATTATCCAAACCTTTTTTTGTTTTTACTTGTAATAAAAATTTTAATATAGCACAAATTAATAGTATTAATTTATAGGATTTGTTTAGAGGAGAGAGGTTTTTGTTTAAAAGAATTTTGAGAAAAAATG
>CAJTNW010000040.1 GCA_910577795.1 uncultured Christensenella sp. | reverse complement strand
GAAACTAATATAAACAACACAGATAGTAAATCTAATAAAAAAGGTAAAGGTAAAAAAAGAAATAATTAATAAACTATTTTTATAAATCAATTAATCATAAAAAGGATAGAAAACTATCCTTTTTTTGTTATATAAATAATCATTATATTTGCAATGTTGTAATTAATTATAATAATTTGTACAGACTATTAATATGGATAAAAGTATTTGGAGTGAAACCGCTCAAGGGAAAAAAGGGTTTAAAAAGTTGGATAAAGATATAAATTGTGATGTTTTGGTTATTGGTGGCGGTATGGCTGGCATTATAACTGCGTATTATCTTATGAAAGAGGGGCGAAGAGTTGTAGTAGTTGAAGGTAATAAAATAGGTAGTGGTATGACTGCTAATACTACTGCAGTAATTACTGCTCAGCATGATATGTTGTACAAAGATTTAATTAAATATTATGGCGAAAAAAAGGCTAAAGATTATTTGCAAGCAAACTTGCAGGCAGTGGAGCAGTTTAAAAGTTTAGTAAATGAGGAAAATTTAGACTGCGACTTTGAAATTACACCTTCTTATTTATATTCCCGCGAGTATATGTTAGACGATGAGATTAAAGCATTAAAACAATTGGGGTATGAAGCGGAATTAGTATACGAGAGTGATTTGCCATACGAGATAAGAAGTGCAGTAAAATTTAATGATATGGCACAATTCCACCCATTAAAATTTTTGTATGGACTAGCAGAAAAATTGACTATTTATGAAGATACTATGGTAAAAAAAATAAAAGGCAATATGGCATATACCGATAACAGCAAAATACAATTTAAGCAAGCGGTAGTTGCAAGCCATTTCCCTTTTATAAATACTCATGGTTGGTTTTTTATAAAAATGTTTCAAAAAAGGTCGTATGTAATGGCATTAACGGGCATTGATAAATTTAACGGAACTTATATTGATGATAAAGAGGAAGGCTTTTACTTTAGAAGTTATAATGATTATCTTATTGTTGGAAAAGGTGAGCATAGGACAGGCACTAAAACTAAATCTCTTGCAGAATTAAAGGCTTTTAAGGAAAAATTTTATCCTGAGGCAGAGATTAAATGTGTATGGGCTAATCAAGACTGCGTTACTTTGGACGATATGCCATATATAGGAAAGTATGGCAATTTAAACAATGTTTATGTTACAACAGGATTTAATTTGTGGGGAATGACTGGTTCAATGACAGGAAGTATGATATTAAAAGATATAATGTGTGGCAGACAAAATGAATTTGCAAAAACATTTAGTTCCAAACGAAGTATTTTACGTTTGCAATTGCTTGCAAATATTGGCGCTGTAGTGGGCAATATGCTTATCCCTACAATAAAAAGATGTCCGCATTTAGGTTGCGCCCTAAAGTATAACAAACGAGAGCATAGTTGGGACTGCAGTTGTCATGGCTCAAGGTTTGAGAGTAATGGTAAGATGATTAATAATCCCGCTGTTAAGGATACAAAATTATAAAAATTCTATCAAAAATCGGCATTAAAATTGTTTGTAATTGAAATTGCAGACATTTTTTTTGTTTAGTTTAGTTGCTTTTGTATGCAAATTTTAAAAAAGTATTGAAAAAATAATATTTTTATGATATCATATTTATATATTTGAAATGTTATAGGAGAATGTTATGATAAAAGTAATTCCATTAAGTTCGCTAGTAAAAGTTTTTTCTGACGAAGAGCCTGTCGCAAAGCCATTTGATAGTGTAAGTTGTCTTACTAACGAAAAAGTGCAATTGCAGGTTGCTTTTTGTAGTGATAATGACTGCGATATTGATATTAAAGTAGAAAGTAAAATAAAAGATAATATAAAACTATATTGGGTAGAAGAAATATATTCTAAAAACCCAGTACATATTTTGCAAGACGATTATACTTTAAGAAAAAAGTCAGGATATTTTCCTGAATTGTTGCGTCCATTAGATGGTACATTTAGTGCAAAAAGTGGCAAATGGAATAGTGTTTGGCTAGAGATTATACCTCAGCCTCAAATTAAAGCAGGTTTGCAAACTATAAGTGTTGTTATATCTTGCGGGGATACAATTGAAAAGGTGCAATTTAATATTGATGTTATAGATGCAAAATTGCCAGAACAAAAGTTGATTAACACAAATTGGTTTCATACAGACTGCATTGCAACACATTATGGTGTAGAAGTATTTTCTGATAAATACTGGGAATATGTTAAAAACTTTTTGCAAGTTGCAGTTGATTATGGTATGAATATGGTGCTAACTCCATTGTTTACACCTCCGCTTGATACAAAAGTAGGAAAGGAAAGACCAACAGTACAACTTGTTGGTGTAAAATTGGAAAAAGATAAATATACTTTTGATTTTGCAAATTTAGATAAATGGATAGCAATGTGTGAGGAAGTTGGAATTAAATATTTTGAATTGTCTCACTTGTTTACACAATGGGGTGCAAAAAAATGTCCAAAAATTATGACTAATGTTGATGGTGAGCAAAAACGTATTTTTGGTTGGGATACAAAAGCATCTGGCAAAAAATACCGCAACTTTTTGACTGCATTTGCTGAGGCATTTAAGCCTTATTTAAAAGATAAGGGACTAGAGGATAAAGTTTATTTCCATGTTTCAGATGAGCCATTTGCAGCGGTAGTAAGACATTATCGCAAAGCAAGCAAAATAGTAAGTGAGTTGTTTGGTGAGTATAAAATTATGGATGCTTTAAGCAATATTAAATTTTATAACAAAGGACTTGTTAAATTGCCAGTTCCAGCAAATGACCACATTGAACCTTTTATCGGTGTAGTGTCAGATTTGTGGACATATTATTGTTGCGTGCAAGTAAAAGGTGTTTCAAACAAATTTTTCTCTATGCCGTCTCAACGTAACAGAGTGCTTGGATATCAAATGTACAAGTATAATGTAAAAGGATTTTTGCATTGGGGTTATAATTTTTGGTATAAACAATTTTCTGTAGGTCCTGTTGACCCATTTACAGAAACAGATGCAGGTGGTAGTTTCCCATCTGGTGACTCTTTTGTTGTATATCCGGGCGTAGACGGAAAACCTTTGCAGTCTTTAAGATTAAAAGTTTTTTATGATGGTTTCCAAGATATGCGTGCTTGCCAGTTGCTAGAAGATTTAGTTGGAAAGGATAAAGTAATGAGCATAATTGAAGAGGGGGTTACTCCAATTACTTTTGCGTCTTTCCCTCATAGTGATGAGTGGCAATTAGGTGTTAGAGAAAAAATTAATATGGCAATAAAAGAGGCAATAGCAAATAAGTAACAATTAATATAAAAGTAATAAAAATTACTAAAAAACTATCAAAAATCGTAGTTAAATTTAAAAAGCCACCAATAAATTGGTGGCTTTTTAGTGTTAAATTATGTAATTATTTGGTTATAGTAAAATCACTTTTTACTTGATTTTTAGCATTAGTAAATTTTATATTAATACTATTTCCTTTTATTTCTATCGCTGTTCCTGTAAATTCATTAGAGGAGACACCTTCTCTATCACTAAACTTATTGCTTCTTAATGAGCCTCTTAAAACAGGGTAGGTTGCTAAAGTGTTGTCATCAGTATTAGGTTTAATAAAATCTGTTTTGTGTGAGTGCCCACTAATTAGCAAGTCAGTTTTAAAATTAGTTAATTGCACTAATTCTTTTGCCCAGTCATGCCATGCACATGATTCATTAATATAACCAGATAATGGGTATGACATGTGCGCTATAACAAAATTAAATTGTTCGCCTTTGTTCCAGTCAGAATTTTGTTTTATCCATTCACTTTGTTTGTCTCGCACAGCATCAAAGTTTGCAATAGGGTTGATTAATTTGTTATCATCACTCATATCATTATTAGTATCAAGTACTAGCATAGATATGGAATTGCCTATTTTGTATTTGTAATATAGACCATTTTGAGTAGAGCCAACATATTTACTTAAATTAGATGCTAGTTTGCCATTACATTCGTGATTACCTCTTGTAAAAATCACTGGTTTTGTACCGCCTGTAATTTTGTTTGCAAGTTTATAAATTAAGGAAATTTGATATTCACTTGAAATGTCATTTACAATATCACCATTTAAAATTAATAAATCCAATTTGTCACCAAAATAAGATGCTGCTTTGCTAGGACCTGCTATACATTCGTGAGTATCAGATAAATTGTAAATTTGTATGCCATCACTCTCATCAATAGGGCGGAATGTATAGTCTTTCGTAATTGTTCTACCTTTAGACGGCATATAAGCGGTATTAAAAATTACACTTTGGGTGATTATTGAATATTTTTTTGCGTTATCCAATTTTTCAGCCGGAATAGTTATTTTGTGCAAAGTTGATATATTGTTTTCCCCATCAGTTTGGTCGTAGTATTTTGTTCCATCAACTTCTATTGCACCTGTTGATTTGTGAGAAGTTGCAAAAGCAATTTGATATTCGTCTTCTACAGCAAAAATTGTTGCTCCAGCATCAATATAAAAAGGTGTTATGTCAAACAAGCATACTATACAAGTCATTAAAACAATTAAGGTTATCCCTATAGCAGTAATTTGTTTTAGTACTTTTTGTAGTTTAGGAAAAACAAAAACGAAAAAGGCGATAAGGGCTAGCAAAATAATTGTAATAAAATACGGCACACCAGTTATTAAAAAATAGTTTAGTTTACTTACTACAAATGCAAAAAATAAAAAGTGCACAATACAAAATAATAAACTACTAATTATAACAGCACAGTCAACCCATTTGTTTTTGATAAACAATAAATTAACGCATTGCAAAGTTATAGGAATAATGGCAATAATACCACCTATTATAGGCAAAGCGGGTGAGGTGTTCCACATTTTATCAAATATGATAGAACCTAAAGCAAAATAAATAATAAACCATAAAAGACTGAAAATGGTTGAGGTGATTTTTAGTTTTGTGTCAAAAATTTCTTTAATTTTTTCTTTAAACATAATTTTCCCTAATTTAAAAAATTTATTATAATTAAAGTATATAATTTTTTTTTAATAATGTCAATATTGATATAAAAAATACCATAAATCGAGTAATTTTTGTTTAAGTTATATACCACATTGATTACATTTATATATTATAATGTATCATTATTAAGTTTGTTTTTACTTAGTCATTTTATTAAAAAATGAAATGCAGTCGATTTTCACATTGTTTTTTGCAATATTTAAATGTAAAATGCTATTTGTTTTTTCTAAATCACTTCCAATAAAATCCCTCATAATTATATTTACGGCAGTAAGATATTCAGCCTTTTTTTCAATGCTGCGTATGTATTTACTCATACCTTCATTATGTCCTTCTTCTAATTTTTTAACATTGCCAAGAGATGGCGAAGTAAGTTGTGCTTGCAAGACTGTTAAGCCTTTGTCTTTATTTAAAATATGGTTAAAATATTTTGGGATAGTTTCCTCTATAAATTTAGCACTTGCTTTAGAATTATCTTCAGTAGAATATAAGGAATCTAAACAAGCATTTTCAATAGAGCAGGAATCGTTGTTGCGTCTAAATAGGTAAGGATAAGTATTTCCATTTGCTTCATTGCTACCCCAGATAATAATAAACTTGCCACGAACATCTTCTAGTTTAAGGCTTGTTATAAAATCCAAGTCTGACATATTAGTAGTATTTTTTACAGCATAATCAACAATACCGCTATCATTTAGTACATTTATAACTGCCTTTTGAGATTCGCCTTTAAAGTGTTGAAAATCTAACACTAAAAATTCTGTTGTGTTTGTTTTAATAAATTGCAAAATATCTTTTGTTATATCAATAAAGTTTTCGCCAGTAGTATCAATGCTATGAAAAATTGTTAAATCGCCATTTTTCTTTTTATTAACTCTAATATCAAAGTATCTGCAACCATATTCAAGTTGTTTGCCAATTGTAAGGTCTTGCGTTTTAGTTATACCTTTTATTACACTTGTTGTTGTGGAAATACCACTATCATGAGAGCCTAATATTGCTATTCTGTTAATAGGAGTTTTGCCATCAATATAACTCATCCAACTAGAGTAAAAGGATTTTTGCTCAGCAGTTAATTCAGTAGGTTTGGTGTTACTGCAAGCGGTCAATGTAAAAACTAGCAAAATAATTGCTAAAATTAAAGTAAAAATAATCTTTATATTTCTTTTCATAATTAACCTTTTTAAACTTATATATTTGTAAGTTATTGTAAAAAAAATTAGATAAATAATAAATACTGCCATAATTTTTTATACACATTGTTTTGTATATGGGTATTATAAAGTATTTTTTTAAATTTGTCAAAGAGTGCATATAAGTTATAAGTATAAAAATTATAATATAACTTATAGAATGGTATTTTGAAAAACTAGTCAAGTTAAATATTGAAAATTATTAAAAAGCAAAGTATAGAAAAGTTGTTGTTTGTGAATTATAATTTATGTATCACTTTAAAAAAGTGAAATAAAATTTTTTTTGGAGGAACCTATTATGGTTTACAAACAATGGTGCAGTGAGTGGCTAAACTGCTACGTAAAGCCACAAGTAAAAGAGAGGACATACGCTAAGTATTGTCAATTGGCAGAGGACCATATTTTGCCTGAAATCGGCGAATATCGTCTTAATGAATTGTCAACAAATGTGTTGCAACAATTTATTAACAATATGCAAAACAAAGGTTATGCAAGTACAACAATTCACGGATTAATTTCTCTATTAAAATTGTCACTTGTAAAGGCAGTGGAATTGGATATTGTGGATAAGGAATATTCTAATTACCTTTCTCGTCCTAAAGCGCAAACAAAAAGAGTAGAGTGTTTTTCAATTTATGAACAAAGAAAAATGGAAAACTTTATTGTGTTTATTGATAAGCCAAGATACTTTGGTATACTTTTGTCACTTTATACTGGTATTCGTTTAGGCGAACTATTGGCGCTTGAGTGGAGTGATTTAGATATGCGTAAATGCGTTATTAAAGTTTCAAAATCTTGTCACGATAGTTGGGATGAAAATGGTTACATAAAAGTTATTGATACCCCAAAAACACATAACTCACAACGTATAATTCCTATGCCAAAACAATTAGTACCTTACTTTAAAGTTATGCGTAGAAATGCAAGTTCTAAGTATGTAATCCCTGGTAGAACTGCTTATGGAGCAGGTGTTAGAACTTATCAAAGATTTTTTGAAAAAATGTTGATAGATTTAGGTATACCACACAAAGGTTTTCACTCTTTAAGACATACTTTTGCAACTCGTGCGTTAGAATGTGGAATGGATGTAAAAACATTGTCAGAAATTTTAGGACATGCTAATCCAACAATTACTTTAAATAGGTATGCACATTCTATGTTTGACCATAAAACTTCTATGATGAATAGAGTTGGCAAACTTTTAAGAAGATAAAATAATAACAGAATTTAGTCGCATTTTTCTTGATTATTTATTTTACAAACTTTTTGTTATTTTATTTTAAATTTTTCAAATTGATTTTTTAAAAATTCCTTATTGACAATATAAAAAATAACATTTATAATATTTACAGAAATAGTATTTTGTCTAAATTTTTTAGTTTGCTATAGCAAATTTAAAAGTTAAGATGGGAGGAAAGTATGTTTTCTGTAAAAAACAAAAAACTTATTTATGTAATAAGTGGTGTGTTGAGTGTGATTTTGCTTGGTATAATAATAACTGTATGTGTGCTATTTATACCGCTTACAGGCAAAAAATATGAAAGCAGATGGCTTGGTCCTAATTCTGAATATAATATTGCAAATGATTCTGTTGTTATTGACAAATCAAAAGATAAAGATTTTGTAATTGTACAACTTACAGATATGCAACTTTGGTCTAATAACAAAGATAATAATTATGCCTTTGAAACTGCAGAGCAAGTTATTAAACAAACTGAACCTGATTTAGTAGTTTTTACTGGGGATAATGTGTCTGGTGTTGGAGTACCTGAATTATTAAAAATTTTTATTAAAAAAATTGAAGAACTTGCAAAAAAATATAATTTTTTGTGGGCGCCCGTGTTTGGTAATCACGATAATGAAATGAGGGCTACACCTAACTGGTCTGGCGACCAATATTTAAAAGTTTCAAGAGAAAATGGTGGACATTGCCTTTTTCAAAAAGGCCCTACTAACTTGGGTGACGAATATGGCGATTTGTTAGGGAACTATGTAATAAACGTTAAAGAGGGTGAGGAAATAGTTCAGTCACTTTATATGCTAGATAATAGTGCCTATGCAAAATATTCTGATGAGTTAATAAATTCTATTTACGAAAAAGAGGGTAGGAAAAATAAAGAGAGACCTTTCCCTTATGCACAAATTGAGTGGTGCAAATGGCAAGCAACAAATATAAACAAAATTGCTGGTAAAGTTGTACCTAGTATATTCTTTACACATTGTGCTCCTTATGAAATGGGTGATGTACTTTTAAAATATGTTGCAGGTCCTAATGGCAAACTTGATGGGCAAAAAAGTGAAAATAGTAGTAGCGATGATTTAGCAAAAGATATGCAAGAGGGCGATGGCTATTGGACTGTGCCTGGTTCATTTGTAAATAATGATAATAACAATTCTGTAATAAAACCAGTAAGTGATAATAGTAGCAATATTGAATATCCTTTAGTAGATGGCAAACCTCTTAAAGGTATTTTGGGTAGATTTACATATGTTCCGGGACATGCTCTTTATAATACTGGTATTGTAAGTAGTATGAAAGACTTGGGATTAAAAGGGTGGTTTGTAGGTCATGACCACGAAAACGACATTGTATTTGAATATGATGATATTGTTTATGGTTACGGACTAAAAGCAGGACCATCTCCAAAACCTTGGAATAGCAGTTATTATTTTGGTGGCACAAAAATAGTTATGGATAAAGATGGCACTATTACTCCAACACATATCATTACAAAAAAAGCAAGTGAATATTGGAAAAGGTAATTTAAATAATTGTTTAAACTAAATTGGTAATTTATTTAAAAAGTTTTATTGCTTGCAATTTTACATAAGCAAATAAAAAGAAAAATTTGCGACTAAAACCTGAATTTATTTTATTGGTATTTAGCAAAATAAAATTTAAATATAGCGGAACTAAATTGCTCCGCTATTTTTATTTTGTAACAAATTAAATTTTAAAATTACCATTCAAAAATCATTATGTTTGTAATAAACAATACAATATAAGCCACATTAAGTCTAAAATTATTATAATATATAAAAAATCTGTATTTAAAATAGCATAAAAAAATAAATTTTTTATAGTGTTGCATTTTTTGTAAAGTTTAAAAGTGTATAAAATGTGTTTTTAATACAATAAATCTATTAAAAATCGAGGTTAACTGCTAATAACTAGTTACGTCTAAAGCAAAAAATAAGTACATAGATTAAGCATATCTATGTACTTACTATGTCAATATTATACTCTCAATTGTAAGTTAATGTCAACATTATATTAAACATTTTGTAAAACATTTAGATAATTTTAACAAAAAATTTATATTAAAATTAAATACTATACTAGGTTTTGTACATAGATATGCTTAATCTATGTACACAAAAATATGGAGGTTTTATTATGGCAAAACTAATAAAAAGAGTTGGTATAGTATTTTTAATATTAGTAGTAACTTGTCTATTGTTAGTAAGTAGTATGCTTGTAATAAATGTGACAGAAAACAACAATAGTGTTGTAGTTGCTGATAGCAAAAATAATATAACAACAAATAATAATGCTGGGGAATATACGGCAAAAATTCCAACAGCAAGTAAAGAATATTTCATGCAACATAAAGAGGACTGTACAGACCAAACAACTTGTACTTGTATGCAAGATGTTTGGAGTGAGGCTAATCAAGAAGGTTTAAATACTGGAGAGTTTGTAAAAGTAACTCTAATGAATGACTGGATTGCGTATGATGATGAAAATCACTCATTTGGTAGTAGTCGTGTAGGTTTTTCTGATACTGGTTTTATAAGAGTAGAAGCAAAAATGTTTTTTAGACTTAAATGGTCATACCATTGATAAAAGATTTACCGAGGTTTTAAATGGTAAGTATTTGCCAGCAATTTATGTGCTTAATGATTTTACATTAATGGATAGTGCATTTGATTATTCAGTAATTACAGATATATACAACAAAAATAAGGCGGATAAAGATACATTAATTGCAAAACTTAAGGAATTAAACTGCGGTAAAATCACTGGTGGGTCTACTGCTGGCAATGGCGGCGGTCTTAATACTTCTGGCGGTAGTAGTAGAAAAATTGAAATAAATATTTTGGGTGGAATGTTTGTAGATAATATTGCTAGCCATGGTGGTGGTATAAATATATATCCGCAAGTTACATTAAACTTTTTTAATGGTGCTGTAGTTGGTAATATCGCAAATGGTGGTAGTGCTGGAATATGTTCAGAAGGTAATATAAGTATGTATGGAGGTATTATTGCTGGTAATGAAGCAAAAGCAGGAAGTGGTGGTGGAATTTATTGTGCAAATAACACTTTCAATTTGTATAATGGCATAATAACATATAATAAAGCAAGTGATAATGGCGGTGGTGTTTCTGTAAATGGAACACACACTAATACTGCTGATTACATAGTTACAAAATATGCACATTTTAATATGTATGGTGGTCACATTACATATAATGGAGAAACTAGGTTTGCTGGTGGTGTGGCTTGTAATTCAGCCATTGCAAAAATGTATGGTGGAGAGGTAAGTTATAACAAATCAACAAATGATTCTGCTGGTGTTTTAGTATGGTTTGGTAGCAAGTTTGAAATGCTTGGAGGTAAAATTTCATTTAACTCAATAGATTATAAAAAAGTTAATGGTAATAATGGTGGTGCAGGGATAGCGGTAGGTTCTTATGCAGAGGCAACTATTACTGAAGGAGATATAGTAGATAATACATTATATAGCACTGCAAATTATGCTGTAAATGGTGCGGGTATCTATGTGGGTGACAATGGAATACTAAATTTAAATGGTGGAGATATTAAACGTAATATTGTAAATTCATTTGAGCCTGCGTCTATTGGTGGTGGTGTATATGTAAGAGCAACAGGACAAATAAATATAGGTGGACCAGTACACATGTATTTAAACGAGTGTGGTAATTATCATAATGATTTATCACTTAATAAAAATGTAGTTGCAAATATTACAGGAAGACTTTATGATGTTACTAAAAATGCTCGTATAGGTGTAGATTTGCCAAGTGATTATCCTACAACACCTTTTACTAAAGATTATTCTTTGTTCAATACAGATGACCCTTCTATGTTCTTTTTAACACATACCGGTGGTAAAGGAGTATTTTTAGAAGAAGGGGAACTTGTTTTTAAAGCAGCAACAGTTGAAACTTTACCTGTACTTACATGGAGTTGGGGTGATGGTGAAGACGAAAAGAATCAGTCAGTTGTTTTTGGATTAAGATATACAGGAAAGCCATTTACAATTAAATGTGAAGGAAAATCATTTTATAAAAGAGGAAATGCAACTCCAGCAACATCCTTTGAAGTAACAGATGCAGGTATGTATTCATTTTATGTTAATGAAAAATATTTTAACTCAACATTTACATTTAAAATTTTCCCAAAAGAAGTAGATGTTAAATGGAAAAATACTGAGTTAGAATATAATGGAGGACTACAAAAACCAACAGCATATATAGCAGAAGATAGCAATTGCAAAGTTACAGTAATAGGTGACGAGATAGATGCAGGAAGTGGATATGTAGCAACAGCAACAGGATTAAGTAATAGCAACTATATGATAAAAAACAATACAAGTTCTACTTTGTATAACATATCCAAAGCAAAACTCGCAAAACCTTTTGGAAGTGGAAGTTTTGAGTATAATGGAGCAGAAAAA
>CAJTNW010000039.1 GCA_910577795.1 uncultured Christensenella sp. | reverse complement strand
ATATTCTCCTCATCACTATCTACTATGATTAATCTTAATCTTTCCATATTATTTTGCCACACTCCTTATTATATATTTTTATTCAATATTATTCAATAATTAGGATATATTTTAACAAATACTCTACCTTTTTACTGAAAACAACAGATATATAATACAACAAAAATGTTGATAAATCAAGCAATATCGACAACAAATTAAATATTTTTTAACATTATTGCACAAATTCCTACTTTTTCATATTTTGTTCAATAATATTCGACAATTTATTACATATTACTACATTCTACACTTACTTTTCTCCCTTTTTCCGACATCTTTCGTCATTCCTATACATTATCCTACTACATAACACCTTGCCACATTTAAGACAATTTACTTCTATTTATGGTATTTTGCCTATTTTAACATTAATAAAAATTGTTTGACAATTTTTATTTAATATGATAATATATTTTTATAGAGTTGCATGGACCTTAATAGATATGGTCGAAAGGACAGGATTGCGACTCTTTTTTTATTATTTTTTAAACTTTTGATTTTATATAAATTATTTGACAATATAATATTGTAAAATTTCTAATATTGGTCAAAATTAGTGGACTTTTATCAAATCTTGTTGTATTATAATAATAGTAATGGCGATTTCTTTTGAAATCACGGCTTATGCTTTGAGCGTTGGCACTGTCATTACTATTTTTTTATCTTATTATTTTAATCACTTTTATTTTTTGTTTGTTTTATAAATGACTGTTGATTTGCGATGACTATTTCGTCAGTTGGTTTTACTTCCCCTATTAAAATATTTGCGTTGGGATTATGTTGTTTAAAATTCTCTTTTGATTTTTCGGGATGTTTGTTTGCATAACAATATCTGCAGCCATTTTGGCAAGTTTCAAACGCACCAATATCTCTGTTTACTATGCAATGGCAACCTTTTTTCATACCTTTATGCTTAATTTTTTTAAACTTAATACTATTTGCTTTACCTAAAATATCTAGTGTTACGCAACCTGAACTTTTTATTCCGTAAATAGAATAATCGATATCTGTTGCACAAGTTTGTATTTGTATTTTATATTTTTTTGCAACACTACCTAAAACTGCCACCATATTAGTTTTATCATTTTCTGTCATAGGTATTATTTCTGGCATATTATAGTATAATTGCTTGTACATTCCAACAAAAGAAAAAATACATCTATCTATATATGGCGCTACTTTTGAGGCAATATATTCAAAAGTTTTTGAATGTTGTTTTATACCATATTTTTCAGTAAATAAAATAGGGTCATACCGCCAAGCGACTTTATTTTTGCCTACAATTTTAGATAATTCAATTAGAGTTTTTATGCTCTCATCTATTGATGGTACACCTGGTTCAATATCTATTCCGTAAGCAGTTATGGTATAATAAAAATAAGTATTATATTTATCAGTTATTTCATGCAGTCTTGGCAAAATAGGTCTGTAATTTTTTGAACAAAATAAAACCACATCTATTTTATCTGGAGATAACTCATAGCGAGTAACTTTGCATGGATAAAGCGGATTACGACTATACACCACACCTTCCTCAAATCTTTTTAACAGCCAATCAGAAAAATATTGAACAATATCTGTTCTTGAACCAGTATTTAAAATCATTTTGCCCTCCAAAAAATAAAATTTAATTTTTATAATAATTATTCCCATATTTTTAAATAAATAATTGCACATAAAAGAAAATTTAATATTTAGAATTAAGCGACTTGTTAAATTAAAATGAATATGATATAATTTAAAAATAGGAGATAATATTGTGAAAAATTTTGTACCTGAAGATGTTATTGATTTAATAAATCAACACAAAAAGGTTTTTAATGTTTCTACTAAAATTATAAAAAAATATGGCACTGCTAAACTTGACATTAAAAAAATAGCAGAGTCATGTATTTGCTTTGAAACTTCAAAAATTTTGCAAACTATTTCTGTAGATGAGTTAAGTAATTACAAAAGCGGATTAAAAATAAAAACTTTAAAAGATAATAACATAAACACTTTTGCCGATTTGGAAAAAGTATCAACTATAACATTAATTGATATAAATGGCATAAGTGAGGAATCTGCGTTACTTATAAAAAAGGTATTTAATGATATCTATCAAAATATAAAAAAAGATATGAAGTTAAAGTTAAATGCAGATGATAAAAATGATTACTCAACAGAACTTATCAAAGCAATTTACATTTATAAAAACAATTACCAACCGATTAAAGAAATTAAACGTTTTTATTCACAAAATTACAATTTAGTAAATGGTTTGATAGACACTACAATGGTTATGGCAAGCAATGTAAAATGGTTTTTTACCTCAAAAGCCAAAAAACAAACTGCCTTATCCGCATTTGATAAGTTGCAACAATTAATAAAAACTGAAACTTTTGTTAATATACAACAAACACAACAACAAATAGAAAACAACTATAATGCATCAAAATATAATTTATGGGCAGATTTTGTTGAAAATAACATAGAATATTTTACAACCCTAGAGGATATAGTACCAGATTTAATTAGCAAAACAGAAAGCGATATTAAAGGTCTACCTGAAGAACTTGCTCAAAATATTAGCAATGTGAACTTAAACCTATTAGGACTAAATTGCACATTAAGAAAATATCAGGAATTAGGTGTAAAATACATTTTGCATCAAAAAAATGTTTTACTTGGTGACGAAATGGGATTAGGTAAAACTATACAAGCAATAGCAAGTATGGTGTGCCTAAAAAATAGTGGTGAGACTCATTTTTTAGTAATTTGTCCAGCAAGTGTACTTACTAACTGGCAAAGAGAAGTAGAAAAACACAGCGATTTAACTGCAATAAAAATTCATGGCACAAATAAAATAGAAAATTTGAATATCTGGCTACAAAATGGCGGAGTTGGAGTTACAACTTACGAAACAACTGCTAACTTAAGGCTACCTGAAGACTTTAAAATATCCCTATTAATTGTTGATGAAGCACACTATATAAAAAATCCAGACGCAAAACGTACAAAAAATACTAAAAAAATATGCAAAAAATGTGAAAGAATATTGTTTATGACAGGTACTGCCCTAGAAAACCGCGTAGATGAAATGATTTCATTAATATCTATTTTACAACCGCAAATTGCACTTTCTATACGCAACATAACTTATATGGCACACGCACAAAAGTTTAGAGAAAAGGTATCACCTGTTTATTTTAGAAGAAAACGAAGTGATGTATTGACAGAATTGCCAGAACTAATTGAAAGCGAAGAATGGTGTGAAATTTCAAAGGAAGAAGAATTTTTATATGAAAATGCTATACTTGATAAACATTATGCAAATGCAAGAAGAGTATCTTGGAATGTTGACGATTTAAATAATTCTTCAAAAGCACAAAGATTACTTGAAATTTTAGAAGAAGCGGAAGACGAAGAAAGAAAAGTAATTGTATTTTCATTCTTTTTGGATACTATACAAAAAATTGCGTTATTACTACAAGATAAATGTTATGGTCCTATAACTGGCGAAATACCACCACAAAGAAGACAAGAAATTATTGACGAGTTTGATGACGCACCTGATGGCAGTGTATTGGTTGCTCAAATCCAGTCTGGTGGCACAGGACTTAACATACAGTCCGCAAGTGTTGTAGTTATTTGCGAACCACAATTTAAACCATCTATAGAAAACCAAGCAATTTCGCGTTCTTACAGAATGGGGCAAGCAAGAAATGTACTTGTTTACAGGTTACTTGCAGAAGATACTATTGACGAACAACTTAACAAACTTTTAAAAGATAAACAAAAAGTTTTTGATGCCTTTGCTGACAAATCATTGGCTGCACAATTAAATATGGAAATTGACGAAAGTACCTTTAACAATTTAATTGAAGAAGAAACTGCTAGAATAAACAAAAAACGTGAATTAATGCAAAATACTTAATTTAACATTATGCAAATAAAAAAGTACTAGATTTTACTAGTACTTTTTTATTATTCAGTCTTATTGTTTTTTAAATTTTCATAATATAATTGGATTCTCTTTTCGTCAGATATTTCATATTTTGCGGTTTGATATTTTTTGTTATACTTTAATATTAATTCTATTATTCCCCAAACAACAAATACTGCTGCCAACAAAACTCCTCCTGCTATATATTGTTTAAAAATAAAAGAAAGTATAGATGCGTGTAAAACCATTGTAACAATAATTGACTTTATGGCATAAACACGGAGTACAAACTTTTGCTCTTTTTTATTATCTTGATTAAGATTAGTGCAGGCTTCATTATATCCTCTCATCAACTTGCCACATTTACCAAAGCAAGCCATAATTTCAAAGATATAAATACTGCAAAACAATAAAGTTGACACAACTATTAATGCAATAAATGCACCCATAAGATATTCCTCCATTATATTAAATCTATAATTACGAATATTTAGTACCGATTTTTGAACCAATATTTTTAAAAATGAATAATTTTAATTATAAATTATTTTAAATTATATCCCAATTCTAGTCTTACTTCACCACGTTCAACATCTTTATTTCCATAACAAGTCTTATCAAAACCTATTACATTAAAACATTGTGCTAAATAAAAAGCAATTCCATCACTATTACTTGTTTGCGTTTCCAACATTAAAAGTCTAGCACCTAATTGAGCGGCTCTTTCCTTTGCAAAATTCATTAATTTTGTTCCAATGCCTTTTCTGCGGTACTCTTTTTTTATCCAAAGTTCTGTTACTCTGCACCTTTCTGACCACTCTTCATAAAACAACTCAATTACTGCAATAAGTTCTCCATTTTTCTCAATACCATAAGCCTCTGCATCTTTCCAATAGTCAGCATAAAGCCAGTCTACCCCTCTATCAGGATTAATAAAAGGTTTTTCAAACTTCTTTCTTTCAAGTCTTGCCTTATATTCCCCAACAACACTTTCAACTTTTAAATCATAATAATATTCAGATATATAGGAAAAATCTAATTTATATCCCTCATATTTTTCTTTATCTAATAATTTGATTTCCATAATTCCCTCTCATTATTTAGTGTATAGAGTAATTTTAGATTAAAAACAGTAAAATTTAATATCTGTATATATTCTACTTTTATAATTAGTACCGATTTTTGAAAGAAATTTTAAGAAAAAATTACTTTGATTTATTTTTGTTTATTGCAAAAATTCTCTTATACTTTTGTTTTTTAATTTAAGTATAACAAACATATATAGTGCCAAAACTAATACAAAACTACTAGCAATTGATATAATAAGCATAAGCAATATGGTTGTAAAACTAATTTTTAATGTTAAATAAAATGCCATTTGCATTGCAAAACTCAACAAATAAATACCACCAATTATTAAAATTATTGACAACACATACGCAATAAGGCTTGCCCAAAGCAATTGTAATAAAAGCAAAGAATAAAGTTTTTTATTAGATATTCCACTTGCAAGCAAAATTCCACTATTGCGTAAAAACATTTGTGCAAACTTGTTTATTACCAAATAAATAATTAAAACAAGCCCTGCAAGCAAAGTACAACCCAATAGCAAAAATATTGCAAAAGCAAATTCTTTCATATCCGAGATATTTTGCAAATTATTTTTTATACTATTTCCAACATATCTTGCGTTATATTCTTTCTCAAACAAGTTTATAATATCATCACGTGCCCAGTCTTTTAAAACATACATATTATAGTCAATATTTTCTGTGGTTTCGCTTGGCAAAATATAATCACTATGCACTACAACAAATGGTCTGACAGTATAAACTTGATTATGTCCTGCAAGACTGCAATAGTTTTCATTAAGTAGCCCTACTACTTTTTTATTACTCAGTAACGGAAAATTGTTTTTATTTATTTCAAAACTAATGATACTTCCTAAAATATCCTCACTAAAGCCAAAAGCCTTAACAAAATCATACGACAACAAAATTTCATCTGTATTTTTTGGATAATGTCCAATAATTAGATTATCACTATTAAATCTTGCTTTTGCCTCTACAAAATCAATTGTAGTAAATAATTTATTGTTATTAAAAGAGTAAACTTCAAACTCTTCATAAAAATCTTGAGGAATATAAATCTTGCCATTGCAAGTCATTTTTATGAGGTCGGTATAAACTCCACCATACCCAGGCACTAAATCACTATAAAATCTATATTTTTTAAATTTTAGTATTTCTGCATCTATATTAAATTCAGCAATGTTTATATCCTGCTCTGTTATAAAATAATTTGCAGAAATAGACTGCTCTTTAAGTAAATTTTGATTATCTGTAAGTGTAATGCTAAACACAGAAAAAACACTAATTATAAAAACTACACATAATAATAAAACTACTAATTGTATGTAAAACTTTTTGTAGGCTTTTAAATTTTTTAAAGATAAAATTAAAATGTCTTTCATAATTGCTCCTTTACCAATTGAGCAACCATTTTGTTTTTTAACTTTTTATTAATAAACATATATATTAAGCCAGCAAACAAACAAGTTACAACAAAAATAATAGGTGACAAATAAAAATTCAAACTTGCTTTTATTTTCATATCAAACAACTTTACACACAAACTCATAATGTAACTATTAAAAAAGTATCCAATAAATGTGGCAAAAATTACTGATACAATAAGTAACAGCACAATAATTGACATATACACTGCAAAAATATCTTTTTCCTTAAGTCCTAAAAGTTTTAATTGACAAATATAATTTTTTCGGTTCATCAAAATTATAGATATAAAACTATACAAAACTATCATAATTCCAATAAAAATAATTATTGCAAATATCACTAGCACCATTTCCATAAGTCTAACATTTTCAAAATATTGCGCATACATTGAAAAAAATGTAACCTCAAAACCTTTACCTTTTAATTTATTAAACAACTTATAAGTATCATACGATTCTGACATAGAAACATTCATTGTATCAAAAACTTTTTCGTTATCAAAAGAAAGGTAATAATATGCACCATGATAATCTATTTGGTTTAATAAATCAAAATCAAATATCCCCACTAACAAAAATGTATTATCTAAAATTTTTATACTATCTCCAATTTTTGCTTGTAGTTGCTCTGCAACTATATCACTCAAAACTATTTGATTTTTGCCTTTATGCCAACTACCCTCAAGATTTATGTTTTGCTCTTTTAATTTATTTGCAAAATGTTCATACGAATACAAAACTACCCCATTATAACTTTTAAGGTATGTCACCTCTTCCTTTTGCTCAAATTGGTCTGTATCAAAATAATTGCCATTACTACATTCTAATTTTGTGGTATGCGTGTAATTTTTTAGTTTTGCTCTAACAACTGCATTTTCACAATAAGTTTGTAAAGAGGAATAATTACTATTTGCAACTTCAAATTCCAAACCATTTAAATCTTCATTTAAAGTAGTTTTAAAATTTTTAGAATAATCTATCAATATATTTGTAACCCCAAACAAAGCAGACAAAAACAAAGTGATAATTATAGTTATCAAAACAATAAATTTATATAAAGTTTTTATTTCCTTTTTAAAAAGCCAAAATATTTTTTTCATTTATCTCTCGCTTATTTTTTCATCCAATACTATTTCACCATCAGATAGAGTAATAATTCTATCTGCTAATTTAGCATCCTCCAAATCATGTGTTACTAAAATTATCGTTTTTCCTTGCTTATGCAAATTTTTTAAAATTTCCATTACTTTTGCACTATTTTCCAAATCCAAATTACCACAAGGCTCATCTGCTAAAATAATTTCAGGCGAATTTACAATCGCTCTTGCTATTGCAACCCTTTGGCACTCGCCGCCAGACAAAGTCTTAACTTTATTTTTCAGTTTGCTATTAATATCAACCTGCTTTGCTATATCGTTAATTTTATCCTCATTTTGTTTGCCAAAACTACCCGCTATTATTAGTGGTAATTCTATATTTTCATACACTGTATATTCTGGTTCTAAATAAAAGTTTTGAAAAACAAAGCCTAATTTTTCATTTCTAAAAGCAGATATTTTGTTGTTATTTAAACTTACAATATCAATATCATCAATAGTAAGACTGCCACTTGTAAAATTATCTAATGTTCCAATAATGTTCAATAACGTAGTTTTGCCACTGCCGGATTTTCCAACAATAGCCACAAATTCGTTATCATTAATTTCCAAATTGATATTTTTAAGCGCTGTAAATTCATTACTTCCATTAATATATTTTTTTGTTAAATCATTTAACTTTATCATTTTTCACCACTTTATTTATTATTTTACAATTATAGTATAACAGATTTTAACTTCTTATGCAATAGTAAACATTTTGTATATTTAAGGCATTATAAAATAATGATTTATAACATTTAAAAAAACTAAAAAGTGTTAGAAAAATGTACTTTTTCTAACACTTTTTACACAATAATTATTGTATTAATAAAAATTTAATCATTAAATATTAAGCATTGTATAATATATTCCACCCTTTGCTATCAACTCTTCATGTGTACCGCGTTCTGCAATTCCTTCAGAATCTAATACTATAATTTCATCTGCACCGCGTATTGTAGATAACCTATGTGCTATTATTATGCTTGTTCTGCCTATACTCAAACTATCAAGTGACTTTTGTACTAGTCTTTCAGATTCATTATCTAGTGCACTTGTTGCCTCGTCTAAAATAAGTATAGGCGGATTTTTCAAAAACACTCTTGCAATACTAATACGTTGTTTTTGTCCACCAGATAATTTAACACCGCGCTCTCCCACAAAAGTTTCATAGCCTTTTGGCAATTTATTAATAAAATCATCCGCTCCACTCGCCTTTGCTGCTGCCACGATTTCCTCAATAGTTGCACTAGGATTACCATAAGCAATATTTTCTTTAATAGTTCCCGAAAACATATAAACATCTTGTTGAACAATACCAATATGCTCCCTCAATGATTTTAATTTAATATTTCTAATATCTATGCCATCAATTAAAATTTCACCACTTTCAATTTCAAAAAATCTTGGTATTAAATTACTAAGTGTTGTTTTGCCACTACCACTTACACCTATTATTGCTATATTTTTACCAGCAGGTATATCTAAATTTAAACCACTAAAGACTTTTGTGTCATCATCACCATACCCAAAAGTTAAATTTCTTATACTAATATCACCACGCACTTCACCTAACTCTATTGCAGAGTTACTATCAACAATTTCTGGCGGAGTATCAATAATTTCAAAAAATCTTTCAACACCAGTCATTCCTCTGCCAAATTGCTCTGTAAACTCAACTATTCTTCTTACAGACTGCAACAATGTGCTTACAAATAATAGTGATGCACTAAATTCACCTATACCAAGCATTCCGTAGGCTAAAAATAAACCACCTGCAACAACTACCACAATATACATAAGTCCGTCAAAAAATCTTGTAACACTATGAAATCCTGACATTGCACGATACATTTTTTTCCTAACTTTTAAAAATGCCTTGTTACCCTTTTCAAACTTTTCTTTTTCTATATCCTCGTTAGCAAAGGATTTTACAACTCTTATTCCAAGTAAACTATCTTCAACTTGAGAATTTATATCACCCAAAGATTTTCTTTGTTCCCTAAAAGCAGAGTGCATTTTTTTACTAAAATAAGTAGAAAATACAAGCATTATTGGTATCATTGCAAATATTATCAATGTCATATAAACATTAAATGTACAAAGTATTGCAAACGAAACAATAATTTTAAGTCCTGCAATATAAAACTCTTCAGGACAATGATGTGCAAACTCTGTAACATCAAACAAATCAGTAGTTATTCTTGACATTAATTGTCCGATTTTTGTCTCATTGTAATATTTATGCGACATTTGTTGCAGATGAGCAAACATTTCTCTACGCATATCTGCCTCAATTTTACTACCCATATAGTGACCAATGTATTGCATATAATAGTTTGCCGCAGTATCAATTATTCTAAGTCCAAGATAAATTGCGCCAATAATCAAAATGTATGTTATTGTAATATTAGCAATATTGGCTATCGCCCTATCAGTAATATCTCTTACCAACAACGGAAATATTACCTCACAAGCAATAGTCAATGTAGCACACAACAAATCCACCAACATTATCCGCCAGTAGTTGCGATAATATGGCACAAACCTCTTCAACAATTTACCATTTTTCATCTATTCACCTAATAAAATTCGTTTATTCCATTAAAACAATATTTTTCATATATAACTTTATTTTCAAAAATTTGTTTAACAATATAAGTAAATATATTATAATATAGCCAATATATCTTCAAATTTTATTATATTTCTTTTACAACATTGTATTGCAATATAGAGTTTTGAATTTTATATGCACGATTTATGTAATCTTCTGGATTTTTAATAAAATCGTCCCATGTTACTGAAATTATATAACTACATTCACCATAAAATATTTTTCTATTATCAATACAATTATTGCAATTTGGTTCTTTAATATTAAACATATTACATTTTAATATATCAAATAATTTATCTGTATGCAGTGTTCTACATGGATTTGAACAACAATTATTTTTAGTTATATAATATGAATATGAACCATTTCTATCTGGTAAAACTATTCCTAATATTGCATTACTTGAACTTGTAACCATTTTTCCGTTTATATTCTTTCTAGCAACTTCTTTCAATGAATATGATATTTCCCACGGAATCCATTGTTCTATGTCTCTCTTGTTTTCTTTCATATTCGGTGATATCATAACAACTGTTAGAGTGCTATCATAAATCCTATCTTTTAATTTTCCCCAAATTGTATCTTCTGATAATCGTGATAAATCTTCATTATCGGATTCTCCTTTATAAATATTATCTGTGTTATCTATATATTGTTCCAATTTATCAACATACGTTCTAACAGTATCATGTTGATATATATTTTTACTAATTTGATAAACATTATTATCTGAATATTTATACGATACAAATATTTTGTGTCCCATTTTATTTTCTCCTACTTATAATTTTTAATATAATTATTTATTAATTGTAAAACATTATTAACTATTTTTTCTGGGTCAACTTCCGTATTCAATGACTGAAACTCTTCGGTCTGAGATATTTGTGATTTGGATTCATTTTCTTCATCCCATATTCTTCTTGCTACACCCCCTGTTGTAGCAATCGGTATTACAAGATTTCCTTGTTTTTTTGAAATTTCATATTCCTCAATCATACCATCTGAACTAATTTTATTACCAGTTACACTTGATTTTTCACCTGAAATAAAAATACTGATACGAGTTTTAGATATCATAATTTCTCGCAAACTTGTATACAACTTTTTTTTATCCTCTGAATCTTGTAATTTGAAAGGAAACGGAAACAACCGTACATTGTCATTAAAACTTTTAACACTGCTTTCTTTTCCAACACAGCCTCTAAATGCTCCAGTAACAATGTCTGCTCCTAAATTTTTCCCATACCCAGTAATAATTTTAAAATCTTCAGCAATTAATTTTTCTGATAATGCTAAGGTGACAGGAGCGATACGCACTTTAGCAAGTTCAGAAGAAAGTTCATAAGCACCACTAATAAAAACATCCCTAATATTAACTAGATGACTTATCTCTTCTAAAATCTCATCAATTTCATTATAATCATCTACTAAAACTACGTTTAAGCCATAAGACTGCATATCAGCAATATGATGATTTTGTCGTTTAAGTTTATATTGATAATCTTCTTCATTATCACATTTACCTGCTTTTACTTTTTCTAAAATACAATAATGTCTTTGTGGATGTTCATCTTCATAAATTAATCTTATTTTTGATAGAATATGTTGAATATCAATATCACTAAAACTATATCCCATAAATAAAAACGAATTAGTACACATTTCACCTTTTAGTTCAGATAGAACAATATCATGTGTTTCCTCATATTTTTCATAATCTTTTCTAGTAATTACACAATCTTTTGGATAATTAACGTCTCCATGAATTTTGTGTATTTTAACAGTTGCAGTAGGGTCTAATGAAACATATGAATTATCATCTGTAACAACAGAATATGTAATATTAGCATTTTTAAAAGACCTTTCAAGCAACGTATCATAATTTGTTGTCCAAACACTCCTTAATGGCAATGTTGTAATAATCTTATGAACATTTTTAGGGTCACCTGTACTATCTTTAAAATAAGTCGCAATTGCTTTATCTATTTTAGTTCTTTGTTTACCTTTAACATAAAATTCTGCTAAAGTAATCAAATCTTGTTCTTTATCCACATTAAGACCTATTTCTTCTGCACATTCTCTTAAAATATCTTTCCAATTTGCATAACCAGCATTTCTAGATATACCAGACCCAATAAACAAAGATGCCTTTTCACATTTCAACTTCTCAACAAACTCTTTAATAAATATTTCTTTAGAACAACTATACATATTATCTCCATATCAATTGCACAATTTATGAATTAAAATAATACAATTTTTTTATTAAAATTGATGACATTTATTTATCAACAAATTCTCAGTTTATTTGATTTAATATAATTATAACATAATTTACTTTTAAAATCAATTTTTAATCTAAATTTATTTGATATACTTTTATTTGTTATTATATGTAAAATCAAATAAAAAATTTATATACCAAATTAAAAATTCCTAAAATTATTCTTAATTTTCCTAATAATAATTATCAATTATTAGGAGGATAGTTATGGATAATTATACAATGTATC
>CAJTNW010000038.1 GCA_910577795.1 uncultured Christensenella sp. | reverse complement strand
ATTGGTAGTATAGATTAAATTGGTCGATTTTTGGCTTAGAGGTAATGTTAAAAATGAAAATACAAGAGTTAAATAAAAATCTGAAACAACAAGTAAAATCCTTTTATTTAATAGATGGAGATGATTTTTATTTTAAAAAAATTGCTATGCAAACATTTAAGTCATTAGTTGACGAAATGGCATTTGATTTTAATATTACTTATTTTAATCCGCAAATGAGTGCAGAGGCATTGTTTGTTAATTTGCAAACTCCACCACTTATGAGTGATTATAGACTTATTTTGTTTGGCGGTGATGGTAAAAAACTTGATAAGGATAAGTTAAAGGGATATGATGAAAAGATTACAACATGGCTTAAAAATCCATGCCCGGGTGTTGTACTAGTAATAATTAATGAGGAAGATAGTTTTAAATCATTATCAAAAAAAGCAGAAGTTGTTGACTGTAGTAAGCATAATACCATTGAATTAATAGGATTTGTTAATGATTTGATTACAAAAAATGGGTATTCTACAAATGAGGTTACTATTAAAGAACTTATTGTTAAATGCAATAATGATATGATGATAATAAGCAATGAACTTATAAAATTGTTTGCTCTTGCAGAAGATAAAAATATAAGTTTTGATATGGTTGATAATATAGTTGTCAATAATATAGAACAAAGTGTTTTTAAACTTACAGATAGTATTGCGCAAGGCAACATTGGTGGGGCATATACCATTATGGAAGATTTATTGGCAATAGGTGAGCCGCCACTAAAAATATTATCTGCAATATCTGGACAATATAGAAGAATGTTTATTAGTAAAATATCTGCAGATAGTGATGTTGTAATTGCAGAACAATTAGGGGTTAAACCTTATGCAATTGCAATTGCAAAAAAAACTGCTAAAAATTATAAACCTATGCAATTAAAAAGGTTAGTAGATAAGTTGGGACTTATTGAGTATCAAGCAAAAAATGGTGAAATTGGAATGTTGGAAGGCTTAAATCTTGCTTTGATTTATGCTATTGATAGGAGGTAAAATGAATTTTTTGCATATAGAAAAAGATGTTAAAAAGAATACAGTGCTTACAGTTTTAACAGCACTATTTCCGATTACTTATATTTTTAAAATGTGGTATGAATCAGAAATGATTTTTAATGTCTATGGTATTGATTTGGGTAATTTTATTGGAAGATTTATATCTTATGGTGCAAATGCTTTGGTAGGTTACCTTTTGGCATTTGGTGCAATTATGTGGGCATATAGTGTTTTTTCTAGGTCCAAATATTCTCCTATAGATGATGCAAATAATTGCATGGTAAATAAACAAACTTTTATTGCGATTTGTTATTTTATTTTTTGTATTGCAAATATAGTCGCAGGACTTTTAAATTTTGTTGCATATTTTATGCCAATTTCTACTGTATTTATAACTGTATTATTGCCTAAAATAGTTAATATTTTTGCTTTAATTGCAATTTTTTGGGTGCTATATTTAGAGTGTAAAAAAGAAAAGTTTAAAGAACTTTTTACTGCAATAGCAATTCCGTTTATTATTATGTTGGTATTGGTGAGGTAAGTTATGAAAAAGAGATTAATTTTATGTTTAGTAACGATTTTCAGTTTGTTTATTATGATTTTTACCTTGTCAGGCTGTAGTAATAATGTAGGAAATCAAAATGCAGATTTAGCAAATTTTGTATCTGGTACAACACCATTTGAAACTTTAGAAACATTTGTAACGAAGTTTCCAGATAGAACTTCTACTCAGTCATACAATTCTGACCCATCAAAAGACGCAGCACTTTGGATAGCAGAGCAGTTTGTAAGTTTTGGTTATGATACTCATTATAACAAAGGAGCAGATACAGAAGGACTTGACATATTTACTTATAATAATCAAGTGACAAGTAAAATGGAAACAGCGTACAACGTTGTGTTTAAAAAGGAAAGTGCTTCAGAAAAAACTGTAGTTGTTGCTGCTCATTATGATAATGTATATGATATAAAAGTTAATAATCAACAACTTGCTACTGATGGCACTTATAACAATGGTACAGGTGTTGCAACACTAATAGAAACTGCAAGAGTATTAAAAGATATTGATTTGCCATTTGATGTTATTTTTGTTGCGTTTGCGGCAGAAGAATTTGGTTGGTATGGAAGTGAAAGATTTTTAAGCAATTATGTTGACAAAGACAATATAATGCTTATGATTAATTTTGACAGAAATGCTATTGGTGATTATGTATATATGTACTCAAGTGAGGCAAAAACAAAACACAATACATTCTTTTATGATATTGTACGTGACAATAATTTGTGTATTGCAGATTTACCATCTTTCAGAGCACCTGCTTTAACTCCTGTGCCTAGCAATAGTTATTTTTCAAACGAGGCAAACTGGGCTGATAGCGACTTGTTTTTAGCGGAAGGAATAAATATTGTCAATTTTATTTCTATGAATTTTACCCCATTTGGAGTAGAGGAAATAAAAGGTCAAGATAGTATTGCATATACCAAAAATGATACATTTGACAATATAGTGTTAAGATTAGGTGGGGGAGACCTTGCTAAACAAAAAATTGATAAACAAATAAATAGCGCCGTAAGTGCAGTGGTTTACGCAATGCAAGACGAAAATTTTGTAAATGTAATGACTACATCAAAAGCAAATAATGGAATGGACACTTTTGCAAGTTTTAAAGTAATATCAATAATTGCATATAGTTTGATAGGTGTTGCTATAGTAGTTTTGCTAGTTTGCTATTTTGTAGTTGGAAAAACTGCTAAAACACATGATATTTATATTGACACAATTTATGGTAGAATAAATAAAAATACCGGTAAAGTTGAAAATGCTGTTAATAAAGAAAGTAACAAAGGTGACAATACTAGCAATATTTTTGGAAATGAGTTTGATAATAAAAATTCTAATAATACAGCAAATTCTAACAATGCAAACGGCAAAAATAATCGTGATAAAACAAATGATATTTTTGGAGATTTTTAAAAATTATTTTTTAAATGTAATAAAATAAAAAACAATTTATAATTATCTGTTTGGTAAGATAAAATTAATAAAATATACGAAAATCGGGGGTAAATTGCAAATGACAGAGTATGAACTAAAGTATTATGAGTGCTTATCTGAAAAATTTAAAAACAAAAAACAAGTGCTTGCAGAAATAATTAATCTTAAAGCAATAATGAATTTGCCTAAGGGTACAGAACATTTTGTTAGTGATATTCATGGCGAGTATGAAATGTTTTTGCATATTTTAAAGACTGCGTCAGGTGTTATTAAAAGGAAAATTGACGAGGAATTATCTGATGTGCTATCGGATAAGGAAAGAGCAGAACTTGCTTGCCTAATTTATTACCCTGACGAAAAACTAGCGCTTGCAACAAAAACAGATGACTGGTATAGAAGTATGCTTTATCGTTTGATAAGAGTTGCTAAATGTGTTAGTGCAAAATACACACGTAGTAAAGTTAGAAAAATGCTTCCGAAGAATTTTGCTTATATAATAGACGAATTGCTAAATTGTGATAGTCAAAGTATTAATAAAGAGAACTATTACAAAGGTATTATTGAAAATATAATTCGTTTTGATTTGGCGGAAGATTTTTTAAAGGCACTTTGTAGTTTAATTCAAAGTTTGGCTATTGACCATTTGCATATTGTTGGTGATATTTTTGATAGAGGACCTAGAGCAGACATTATTCTTGACTATTTGAAAGGTGTGCGTTCAGTAGATATACAATGGGGTAACCATGATATTTTATGGATAGGTGCAGGACTTGGTGATAGTGGCTGTATTTTATCTGTGCTTTGTGACTGCTTTAAGTACAATAATTTAGATTTGTTAGAAGATGGATATTCTATTAATTTGTTGCCAATTTATAATTTAGCCGATAAATATTACAAGCATAGCGATATTTCTTGCTTTAAAACAAAATATAATAGTGATAAAATAGCAAGACTTTTAAAAGCAGTTAGCATAATGCGGTTTAAAATAGAGGATAGTTATAAGAAAAAATACACATCTTTTAATATGCAGAAGTTGACCGTGCTTGACAAAATTGACTTTGATAACAAAACTTGGAGTGGTTACGAGATGAAAGAATGTGACTTTCCAACCATAGATAAAAGTAATCCTTGCAAGTTAAATGAGGACGAAGAGGAAGTGATTAAAAAATTAATACATAGTTTTGTTACTTCAAGTAAACTAAAGTCTCATATTAAATTTTTGTTAGATAAAGGCTCATTGTATTTGTGTTATAATAACAACTTAATGTTTCATGGTTGTATACCTCTTGATAAAGATGGTAAGTTTTTAGAAGAGGAATTTGACGGACAAGTGTATAAAGGCAAAGTCTATATGGATTATTGTGACAAGATGGTACGAAAGGCATATTTATCACGTAATGCCGATGACATTGCATTTATATGGCAGTTATGGTGTGGCAATAAATCGCCTGTATTTGGAAAAAATAAAATGGCAACTTTTGAGAGAATTTATATTGCAGATAAGCAAACTCATGAAGAAGTTAAACAAAACTATTTTAATATGCAAGATAATCCTGAAGTTTGCGATATGATTTTTGAAGAATTTGGCTTGGATAAACAAACTGCACATATCATTAACGGACATATTCCAGTAAAACAGACTAAGGGAGAAAGCCCTATTAAAGCAAAAGGTAAAATGATAGTTATTGATGGTGGTATGAGCAAACCTTATCAAAAAGTTACAGGAATTGCAGGCTATACTTTGACATATCATTCTTATGGAATGGGACTTGCGGCTCACGAACCTTTTTTAGGAAAGGAAGAAATAGTATTAAATGATAGAGAAATGTTAACGGTAAAATATGTTGTTTCTAGGTATAATGACAGAATAACTGTTGGACAAACTGATATAGGAAATAAATTAAAAGAACAGATTTCTGATTTGACAACACTTGCTTATTTATATACTGAAGGTGTTATAAAAGAAAGAGGATAAAATATAATTAGTACCGATTTTCAATTACTTTATACCAAATTAACTAAAATATAGATAAAATATTATTTTGGTTAATGAATTGGATATATTGCTTTAATTGTTGAGATATAAATATAATTTATATAAAATTGTCTGTTAGTCTTTACTTTATAAAAATTATATGCTAGAATATATCTGTATATAAATGCGTGCTTGCGTGCAAAATTATTATATAAGAGATGTTTATGGATATTTTGGAAATTAAAAAAAATATTGATAATGTAAAAAACAATATTGATAGTGTTTGCAAAAAAATTGGCATACAAAATGACATACTTGTTGTAGGTGCAAGCAAAACAATGGAACAAGATGTTATAGATATGGTAAGTAATAACAAATTGCTACAGGTATTAGGGGAAAATAGAGTGCAAGAATTGACCTCTAAATACCGCGAAGGACAAAATTTTGACTGGCACTTTATTGGCAAATTGCAAACTAACAAAGTAAAATATATTATTGATAAAGTCAAACTTATCCACTCTGTAGATAGTTTGAATTTAGCAAAAGAAATTGACAGGCAAGCAAAAAAACATAATATTGTTATGCAAGTTCTTTTGCAGATAAATATGGGCAAAGAAGAGACAAAAAGTGGCTTTTATATTGAAGAGATAGAGGATAAATTACAACAAGTTTCAAAGTTTGAAAATGTTGAAATTGTAGGACTTATGGCAGTTATGCCTATTTGTGAACAAGAAAAAACAATTGAACATTATAAAAATTTAAAAGAAAATTATTTACATCTTAAAGAAAAATACAATTTTAAATACTTAAGTGCAGGTATGACGAATGATTATTTGCTTGCAATTGAATATGCAGGGGCAAATATTGTTAGAATAGGTACTGCAATTTTTGGAAAAAGGAGTTATAATGAGAAGATTTAGAGATAGAGAAAATTATGACAATTTTGAAAGAGATAATTTTGACCGCGAAAGTTATGGTAGAAATAATCGTGGCGCGGATGATAATAACTTTGACAGAATTTATGACTCCAGAGAATATAATGGTAGAAATGAAGATGCTCGTCGTTTTGACGAAAGAACAAGCGGTTATTCAAGACCAACAAGTTATAGAAATGAAGATTATAGATATGGTGACCAACCAAGAGGATATGCGGACTCTGGACGTGACTATAGCAGGGAAGAAAGATTTGCAAGGTTTGAAGATAGACCTCAAAATGGCGGATATTACGAAAAATATCCAAGAGTTGCACCAGATGGTATAAGACCAAGCAATGTTGTTGATAACGAAAACAATGTTGTTATGCTTACACCTAAATCTTATGAGGATATTCAAAAATTAATAGATAGCCTTAAAAAAAGGCAGTCATTAATTGTAGATGTTTCTGATTTAGACCCACAAAATACACAAAGGTATCTTGATTTTTTAAGCGGTGCAATTTATGCACTTAACGGCTCATATCAAAAAATAGATAACAAGAAATTTTATTTTGCACCTCAAGGGGTATCAATTACAATACCTTATGACTTAAGGCAAAAAAAGGAGTAATAATGATAGCAATATTATTGGAAGTTGGATTATTTGCATTACTATTATTTATAGATTTATTCTCTAAAGGAATGATTATACCATTTTTGGAGCAAGTAAGTGGAGGATTTTATCCATTGATAGACGGAGTGCTTAGTTTGGAGCAAGTTCCATTAAACGATGGTGCGTCTTTTGGTTTTTTAAGTGGACAACAAGGACTTTTAATTGCAATTTCTATAATTGTGATATTAGTTTTATTTGTAGGGTTAGTGCTTACAGACGAAAAACCAAGGTTGCTTAGATATGGTGTGGTAACTATAATGGCAGGTGCTATGGGTAATTTGGTTGATAGAATTGCTTTTAATGGTGTTCGTGATTTTATCGATTATACTTTTTTCCACACTTGGTTTGACGCATCTTTTGCTGTTGGTAATATTGCTGATATTTTCTGTTTAGTTGGTGTGTTAATGATTTTAATATATCTTCTATTTGAGTACAGAGAGGGCGATATCTCATGGCGCCACAAAAGGTTATTGTTATGGCGGAAGAAATAAATTTAGACGATTTGGCTTTTGTACAAGAAAGTGAATTGTATGTGGACGAAAAATCTCATGGTATACGTCTTGATATGTTTGTTTTAGAGGAAACAGATGATTTTACTCGTTCAAGAATAAAAAATTTAATTGAATCTGGCGAAATTAAGGTTAATGGTGAGATTAAAAAAAGTGGTTATTCGTTAAAAAAAGGAGATGTAGTTAATATCTCTATTAAACCACCAGTTTTAATGTCTCTTGAGCCTTATGACTATCCTTTAGATATTGTATATCAAGATAATGACTTAGCAGTTATAAATAAACCTAGAGGTATGGTAACACATCCAGCACCGGGTAGTCCAAAAGATACTCTAGTTAACGCATTGCTGTATAACCTAGATAATTTAAGCGATATAAATGGTGTTATAAGACCGGGGATAGTACATAGGTTGGATAAAGATACTTCTGGACTAATAATGGTTGCAAAAACAAATAAAGCACATTTGTCTTTGTCTTCGCAAATTGCTACAAAAGAATGTCACAGAACATACATTGCATTGGTTGATGGCAATATTAAGGCAGATTATGGCGAAATAATTGCTAATATTGACAGAAATAAAAAAGACCGCAAACTAATGGCTGTAACAAAAGATGGTGGAAGATATGCGGAAACACATTTTAAAGTGCTTGAGAGATATAAAAAATATTGTCTTGTGGAGTTTGAACTAAAAACAGGAAGAACTCATCAAATAAGAGTACATTGCAAACATATTGGGCACCCAATAGTTGGTGATATTATTTATGGCGGAAGTACAAAATTGTTTGATAATGGGCAATTATTACACGCATACAAAATTTCATTTAACCACCCAGCAACTGGTGAATATATGGAATTTACAGCAGACCTTCCAGATTATTTTAATGAGATTATAGAAAAGTGCAGAAAAAGCATTTGATTTTTCGTTTACATTTAGGAGTAATAAATGGGTATAAAAGCAAAATTATTGGATAGTGGAGCAATGGATAGAGCACTAACTCGTTTGTCTCATGAAATTGTTGAAAAAAATGGCGGTGTGGAAAATGTTGTTTTAATAGGTATTAAAACACGTGGATTGCCACTTGCAAACCGCGTTGCCGAAAAAATAAAAAAGGCTTATGATATAACAATTCCTGTAGGAGTGCTTGACACAGCACGTTTTCGTGATGATAGAGAAAATTTTGAAACCACAAGTGACGATACTGATATACCATTTGAAGTTGCAAATAAAAATGTAGTTTTAGTAGATGATGTTTTGTATACTGGTAGGACGGTAAGAGCAGCAATTGAGGCAATTATAAAATTAGGCCGACCAAGTATAATTGAACTTGCAGTTATGGTTGATAGAGGACATAGAGAACTTCCTATAAGACCAGATTTTATTGGCAAAAATGTACCTACAAGCAAGGCGGAAAATATAAAAGTTAATCTTATGGAAATTGATGGGGAAGATAGTGTTTTACTACTTGACAATTAATTAGCACCGATTTTTGATTACTTTTATTGCATTATGAATTATTTTACATTATATGATACTTATAAAAATAATCAATAACTTTGATTATTTTTTTTTAAATAAGAGGATAAATTATTTTAGCGATATAAATAAAAATAAGGGTGAATTTATGAAATTTAAAAAGTTGTTAATAGTTGTTACTGTCATTGTTATGGCTCTATCTTGTGTTTTGCTTGCAAGTTGCCAAAGCAAAATACGTAGCAGGTATGAAAAAGTTACAACAAAATACAAAAATGGTGTAACAGATTTTGAACATGGTTGGTCTAATTATAACAATGGCTATGATAAAGAAGGAAATATAGTTGATAAACTTATTCAAAGTGTGCCTAATGAAAAACAATTATTACATACAGATAATGAGTATTATAATTTTGTACATTTTGGTATGAATACAATGACTGACAAAGAATGGGGTGACGGCACTGAAACTGTAGATATGTTTAACCCTCAAGTTGTGGATACTGACCAATGGTGTAAAGTTTTTAAAGATAGTGGCAGCAAAGGTGTAATATTTACAGCAAAACACCATGACGGCTTTGCTCTTTGGGATACAAAAACAACTGACTTTAATGTAATGAATAGTGGTTATAAAAAAGATATAATGCGAATGGTTGCAGAGTCTTGTAAAAAATATGGTCTTAAGTTTGGTATATATTTATCACCATGGGATATTCATGAACCAAGTTATGGCAAAGCAGGCGGAATTAACGATATAAATAGTTATAACTACATTTTTTATAATCAAGTAAATGAAGTGCTTGATATAGTAAGAGACATTGATGTAGAATTATTTGAGTTTTGGTTTGATGGTGCAAGAGCCTCTGATGCAGAAGTTGACGAAGGTTTTGAGTATGCTTGGGAGGATATTTATACTTTAATAAATACTAAATTTCCTAATTGTGTTATAGGTAATTGTGGTAATGATGTTAGATGGGTAGGTAACGAAGCAGGTTATGTTCGTGATTCTGAGTGGTCTGTTATTTTAACATCTTTGCCAGAAGATAAGCAGCAGTCTAGTGAAGAAGATGCAAAAAGATTAGGCTTGCACTATGAGTCAAATGATAGAGGTAGTAGAGATATAATAAACGCAGCCAATAAAATAAGTGCTGACTGGCAAGTAAAATATTATCCAGCAGAATCTGATGTTCGTATACGTACAAAATGGTTTTGGCACAAAAAAGATAAAGTTAAAACAGCAAATCAACTTGCAGATTTATATTTTACTAATGTTGGTATGAATTCACACTTTTTACTAAATGTTGCACCTAATGACAAAGGTGTTATTGAGGAAAAAGATATTAAAGCACTAATGGGTATGAAAGAAATAGTTGATAAAACTATTCAGCAACAAGTTATGCCGGTAAGTGTTTGTACTAGTGGATATAATAATGGCAAAATTCAAGTAGTAGATAACAGCAGTGCACCAATGTCAGTGCTTAATGATGGTGTTTATGGCAGTGATAACTACAATGGTTATAAATTGCCTGATAATGGTTACATAATGGATTTCTTCTTTAATGATATTAAGTCTTTTGGTAGGATAGATATTAGGGAAGACTTGCAATATTCTCAACGAGTAGAAGCATTTGAGGTTTGGGCAGTAGTTAATGGCAAATGGAAGTTAGTTGCCGACAATACAATTATAGGAAATCGTAAAATATTTGTATTTAAAAAAGCAATAAAAACAAACCAATTACGTTTTGTATTTAAGCAGTCACGTAGTAATCCTTATATAAGGTCAGTTCAATTTTATGAGTTTTAAATGATAGCCTAAAATTGTCTTTTTATAAAAATAATATATAAACAACCCGTAAATATAAAAATACAGGTTGTTTATTTTTATGTAAAGTCTTAACTTAATAATTTTTATGGTTCAATGCAATAAACCATTCAAAAATCGATATTAAACATTCAATATGATAAGTCTAAATGTAAAAAATAAGTACATAGATTAAGCATATCTATGTACTTTAATAATATTATTATAAAATAAAATGTAAGATTTTGTCAATATTTAACTATACATTTTGTAAGAAATTTAACTAAATTATACCATAACTTTAGATTAATTTTTAAAGAGGATATAATTTATGTACATAGATATGCTTAATCTATGTACATAATATTTTATCAGCAAGGAGCAAAAGTTATGTATATACAAAAAGAAAAATCTAACAAAATTGTGTTATTTGCAATAATGATAATGATACTGTTTGCCAGTATTATTTTATCTTTGGTATTATCTCCTTGCAAGGTTTATGCACTTAGCAATGTAAATAATGCTGTTCATATTGGCAATGGTGTTGATTTATATGATAATTCTAGCAAGGCATTTGATAGTTATGTATTAAAAGATTTACAAGATAAATTGTTTGATACTCAAAATCCTATTAGTTACATAAAATCTAATTTAGATGTTCCTACTAATAGTTATGTTGTAACAGCATCTACAATAAATAGCAAACTTGATAATAATCAAGGAAATGACAATGGTATTGTGCTTACTCTTGGTGGACTAGAGTGGATGGTAACTTCTATGACACTTACAGATAGTGCAAGATATGGTAGGGAGGACATTGTAGTTACTTTATATCTTTCAAGTCCTATTACTACTACGCAGTTTTATTCAAACAATTCTAACACCAAAGGCAATAATGCTTATAGTAGCAGTATTTTAAGAAGTAATTTGCTATCAAACTTAGCATTTAGTCAATTTGTAAGTGGTGATTTTGCAACTAATTATCTTGTACAACCTAAAAATATAAGATACCAACAAATAGAATCAGTTACAAGGGCAGGTTCAACTTTTTATAACTATCCTAACGATGCACTTGATGATTTAACTAATAAATGGCACAATAATATTACTTATAAGCCTAGTGATGTTTTTAATGGTGTAAGATATGATGCTTGGGGCAATGACTATATATGGGTTCCTAGCCTTACAGAGGTTGGTGGTGCAAATAGTTATATACCAATTACTAATACTATTTGGAAAATGTCTGATGAACAACGTGATACTAATGGTATTACTAACGCATGGTTACGTTCAGGTCGTTATAACGAATATAATACGATTTATAACTTGTCAGGTGTTAACTATACTTATTCCAATGTAACAAGTTTTAATGGTATGCGTCCTGCAATACATTTAAATTTATCTCAAGCCATTTTAAACTCCTCTGTTATTGCAGATGACCCTAAAAATTTGACTACTACTTTTAATGAAGAAGAGCAAATACTAAATGAAATAGTTGCAACTAACACAGACTCGTCTTGGTATGACAAAAATTTATACGAAAATTTAGATAGGTATATTAAAGTTACTTATCCTAATAATTTGCAAGGTGTAACAAATGCTGGGGAATATTGGATAAAAGCCGAAATACAAGATAGTTGGATAAATGCGGTTAATGCTGAAGTAGATGCAGATGGTTTAACTTATGGTTGGACATCTGACCAAATAAATAGTGCAAAATCAAAAAGAGGTCCTAGATTTAGAGGCGCCCCAGATACAAGCGATGCTAACCATTTAGAAACAAATACCATAAGGTGGTTTAAGATAACTGTAGATAAGGCAGAAATAGATTTTACTAATGTGGTTTGGAGTGCAGACAAACTAGAATACAACGCATTAAATCAAAATGTAACTATTAAATCTGGGGTGCCTGAGTTTTTGACTTTTATTTATACGGGTAATATAGAAAAAGATGTAAATACGAATAATAATTTTTACTTAGCAAAAGTTGAAAAAATAACAACCTCTAATAACAATTATCAAGTACCAACTATCGAAGAAATTGCTGATATTAAAGAATTGCAACACAAATGGCAGATAGTAAAAAAATCTGTTCAAGCAAAATGGATTACCGAAAATAAAATTATTGATGGGGTAAGTTTACCATTGCCAGTGCTAGATATTAATGAAGATTTAAAAGAATCTGTTGAGTATCACTTTTATACAGAATCTAGTTTGAAAACTGAAATTACCCTAACTCAAATTTTTGAAGATATTGATGTTACTCAAATAAATTCGTATTGGGTAACTGCTACATTTAAAGTTAGTGATGACGATTTTAGTGCAGCAAACTGTGTATTTACTCAAAATGGCAAAGAGATTACTTACGCACTAGATATGTTTCAAACTGGTGTTGCAAATAACAGAGTAGCAGTCGATTTGACAAATAGCAATGTGTTATTTAATGGTGAAGCACAGGCTGCCGAATTTAATGTTATTGGTGGTGGGCTAACCAGTGATGATATAGTTGTAACTTACAAAACAGAAAGCGGTGTAGCATTAAATCAATTGCCACTAAATGTTGGTAAGTATAAAGCAATAGTTACTCTAAAGGAAGATTTGAAAAATTTTGTTATCATTGGTAAGACCGAGTTTGATTATGAAATTTCTAGTTTAAAAGTTGCTAAGCCTGCAGATACCATTACAAAAGTATTTAGAGCAGAAGGTTTTAGTATAGAAGAAATTGCAGGTCTGCCTAAAGACTGGGAAAAATATTTTGATGTTAAAGTATTTGATGGTTATAACAACGAAATAGACAAAATTAATGGTAGTTGGAAATTTTTAACTGTAAATCAATACCATATTCAAATAAAATTCAAAAATGGCACAAATACTGCAAATGGCGGTTTAAACGATAATGCTTACTGGTCAGATAATAGCAAAGATAATTGTCAAATTGATTTTTCTATTGACAAATTAGTTTTAGTTATCAATGGTTGGCAGAATAATGACGCAAATAATAGAGCAACACTTTTATCAAATCAACTTGATGAAATTGAAAAATATTTTGATTATAATTTATTTGAACTAAATGGCAATATAATTATAGGTAACTCATTAGCACCTGATGCTGAATTAAAATATAATACAAATTATCAAATATTTATTAAAGTTAAAAATGAATATAAAGGCAATGTAGTTGTAAAATACAATGATGATATTGTGCAAGAAACAACTCCATATATTTTTAAAACAAGTAGCAATGGTATTGTTACTCCCGATGGTAGTAGCAAACCAAATATTGGTGAATTATTTAGTAGCAATGGCAAACCTTCAATTTATTTTTGGGTATTAATAGGTATCATAGGCTTTTTAATTTTTGCTTTAGTTTTATTGTTTACCGTTATGTTGATTTATCGTAGTAAAACTAATGAAAAACTTGCAAGCCAAATGGGACAGGTATCTTTAAGTGGTGATAGTAATATGGACATAAATAAAAATGCAGTAACTTGTAAAGATTGGACTTATGTAATAAAGGAAAACAATGTATTAAACCCAGATTTGTTAGAAAGTACTAATGATAGAGTATTACTTTATGGTTTTAAAGAAAATGATGTTAGGAAATTAAAAAAGTTCCAAAATAAAATTGCAACCGAAAATTCTAAAGGTACTATAGATATGCAAAATGATACTGAAGATATAAATGACATTTTGGAAGATAAAGAATAAGCCAAAATAATTCTAATTATAATTTTCACATTTATTTATTAAAATAATTTAACACACCTGAAATTAATTTTTTAGGTGTGTTATTTTGTGTAAACTTTAAATTTGCATATTTTGCCTTTTAATTCAATAAATCAGTCGAAAATCGGTATTATTATAATTT
>CAJTNW010000037.1 GCA_910577795.1 uncultured Christensenella sp. | reverse complement strand
GATCCGGCTTCCGAGACGGGCCACGGCAGGCTCCGCAGGCTATGACTTTTATGCGCCCGGGGACATTGTATTAGGCCCTGGGGAGACGGTGAAGATCCCCACCGGGATTCGGGTGGAGATGGAGACGGACTGGGTGCTCAAGTGCTATCCCAGGAGCGGCCTTGGATTCAAGTACAGGCTCCAGCTCAACAATACGGTGGGCATCATTGACAGCGACTATTTTTATTCCGATAACGAGGGGCACATCTTTGCGAAGCTGACCAACGATTCCAGGGAAGAAAAGACCGTGGAGGTCGGCCGGGGGGAAGGCTTCATGCAGGGAATCTTTGTGGAATACGGGATCACGGTGGACGACGATGTCACCGATGTGCGGAACGGAGGATTCGGAAGCACCACCAGGTAAGGGGACGGACGCTTTTAAAGCCCATGTAAAAAACGGTGGAAACGGGGCAAAAGCAGGCTCTGTAATTCCGATGAAAAAAAGATGAAAAAAAATGGAAAAAAGTGTTGACAATTGGCCGTTCTTAATAGTATAATAGCAAAGCGGGTTCGGGAAAGAGGAATCCGAGGAGAATTAGGGGGTCTTAGCTCAGTTGGGAGAGCATCTGCCTTACAAGCAGAGGGTCATAGGTTCGAGCCCTATAGTTTCCACCATATAAGGCCTGTTGGTCAAGCGGTTAAGACGCAGCCCTCTCACGGCTGAATCGGGAGTTCGATTCTCCCACGGGTCACCATTAGGGAACTGGACGAACACACGGTGCGATGTATTCGTTCAGTTTTTTGTTTGACTTACAACTTTAGTGAAAGATAAGGCGAACGGAAAGTTCGCCTTTTAATAACCACGCACTATGTGCGTGAGATTAATGCTTAAGCAAATGAAAAATGAATGTTATCCAAAATTATGATATAATGTAGGTTTTCAAGCCAATTAAATCATACACAAAGGAGGATAATATTCATGAATAGTTGAGCGCGTACACACTGGTTATGCAAATATCATATAGTATTTACACCAAAATATAGAAGAAAAATAGTGTATAACAAATTAAGAAAGGATATACAACAAATAATAAAAGACTTATGTAAATGGAAAGGAGTAGAAATATTGGCAGGGAATATGATGCCTGACCATGTACATTTATTGGTATCAATACCACCAAAAATGAGTGTAGCAAATTTTATGGGGTATTTAAAAGGGAAAAGTGCAATGATGATATTTGAACGTTGGGGCACATGAAACTTAAATATCGAAATAGAGAGTTCTGGTATAAAGGATATTACTTAGATATAGTCTGAAAAATATAGTCAGAATAAAAGAATATATAGCAAATCAATTGAAGGAAGACCAACTTGGAAAACAGATAAAGGTGGATTTTTCCGACGACCCGTTTAAAGAAGAGAAGTAGAACAGAAATGCAGGTGTCAGGTCATATATGCTTAACAAAGCATTGCTAGTAACAAGGGTTATCCCCGTATGTGAAAAACCCCACGTTTTACGTGGGGATATGTATTTAATACAATGTTTTTTTATTTTAATATTTTTAATAAATTCATTTATAATACTAGAAAAATTAGTATTTAAGTAACTTTTATGAGTTGCATTTAGTAAAACCAAAAATTACCCGTACATAAACGATAAGGGTATTGCATATTTTGTAGAAATATGATATAATATATAAAAAGCATAAAGTGAAGACTTTTTGAGTGAAGTCTTTAGTTAATTTTAATATGCCATAAATGGAGGACTTAAAATGTTTTGGGAACAATTGGGGCTTATAGGACAAATTTATTTTGTTTTAGGTTGCGTAGCATCTGCTTTGTTGCTGATTCAGTTTATATTGTTGTTGATAGGTTTTGCAGGAGACGGAGATATAGATATCGGCGGAGATGGCGGTGCTGATTTTGATGGTGATGCTGATGGCGGCATAGGCATTTTTACCTTGAAAGGTTTAGTAGGTTTCTTTGCTATAGGCGGCTGGGTAGGTGTTGCTTGCGTATTGGGTGGTTTGCATGAAGGCTGGACTATACCAATATCAATAATATGCGGTTTTGTGGCTTTTGTGGCTATTGGACTTGCATATAAAGCAATTCGAAAACTACAGGCTGACGGAGTGATAGATAATCGTAATGCTATTGGAAAGGTGGCAGAAGTGTATTTAAAAATTCCAGCAAAAGGTGAGGGGCACGGCAAACTTAGTATTGTATTGCAAGGTAAACTTGTGGAAATGGACGCAGTAACTGATGAGACTGAGGCAATACCTACTGGTAAGGAAGTTAAAGTAATAGGACTTATTGGAGATAGATGCAAAGTAAGCAGTGATTTGAATGTGGAAGTTGTAGTTCCTGTTATAGAAAACACTGGAAAAAAAAGCAGAAAAAGCAAGAAAACTATTGAAGAATAAAGTTTTAATAAAGCATAAATTTTAAAAATTATAAAACAATATGTTATATAATGTATAATGTCTCATTTGCAATAGTAAATGAGATTAAAAATTAGGAGGGAGTAAAAATGTTAAGTTTGTTAGCAGCGACAGGTACAGGTGGCATTATTGCTATCATTGTGGTAGTTGTAGTGCTATTGATAGCATCAATTGCCATACTATTTTTTGCAAGATATAAAAAATGTCCATCAGATAAAGTAATGGTTATATATGGTAAAATTGCCAAAGAAAAAGATGGTACACAAAAATCATCAAGATGTATACATGGTGGTGCAGCATTTATCGTGCCAATGATACAGTCATACGCATTTTTGGATTTGACACCTATTTCTTTAAGTGTTGATTTGAAAAACGCATTATCTAGACAGAATATTCGTATTGACGTACCAAGCCGTTTTACTGTTGGTATTAGTACAGAACCAGCAGTTATGCAAAATGCGGCAGAAAGATTATTAGGACTAAAATTAAATGAAATACAAGAACTGGCAAAAGATATTATATTTGGTCAGTTGAGACTTGTAATTGCTACTATGAATATTGAGGAAATAAATACCGACCGCGATAAATTCTTAGATGCTATTTCTAGAAACGTTGAGGGAGAACTTAAAAAGATAGGTTTAAGACTAATCAACGTTAATATGACAGATATATCTGATGAATCTGGATATATTGAGGCTTTAGGTAAAGAGGCTGCATCAAGAGCAATAAATGAGGCTAAAATTTCTGTGGCTGAGGCCGATAAGCAAGGTAGTATCGGTGAAGCGCGTGCTCAAAGAGATGAAAGAATTAATGTGTCTCAGGCTGAAAGTGAGGCTATTGCTGGTGAAAATAAAGCAAAAGCAGATATTGCAGAGGCTCAAGCAAGACTAAGAGAAAAACAAGCAGAAGCGATGCGTATAGCAGTAACTGCAGAAAAGATACAAGCAGCAAAAGCATTGGAAGATGCTTATGCAGCAGAGCAAAATGCTGAAAAAGCAAGAGCAGAAAAAGAAAAAGCAACTCAAGAAGCAGATGTCATTGTAAAAGTAGAGATAGACAAACGTAGAAAAGAGTTAGAAGCAGAGGCAGAGGCTGAACAAATGCGTAGAAAAGCCAAAGGTGAGGCAGAGGCAATATACGCAAAAATGGAGGCTGAGGCTCGAGGTGTTCAAGCAATGCTAAATGCTCAAGCAACTGGTATTAAAAAGATAGTAGAGGCTGCTAATGGTGATGCGGCAAATGCTGTAAGATTAATGGTTGCAGATAAATTGGAAGAGATAGTTGCTAAGCAAGTTGAAGCAATTAAGAATATTAAGATAGATAAGGTAACAGTTTGGGATAGCGGTACAAATGCTGACGGAAAAACAGGCACATCAAATTTCCTATCTGGAATGATGAAGTCATTGCCTCCTTTAAACGAAATGTTTGATATGGCAGGGTTAACTTTGCCAGAGTTTATCAAACCAAATGCTGTAGAAAAAGCAGAAGAAGTACCTACTGAAAAAGTAGATAAATAATTAATGATAAATTAATTCCCCTTATGGTGTAATGCTGTAAGGGGATTTTTTTGTTTTTTAAATAAATAAGTAAATAACCTTTCAAAAATCGGGGGGAATATTGAAAAATTTGATTAAATAATATTAATGAAAGTAAGCAGATTAATGAACTTTTGGAACGTGTTTTGCTTATGGTATAAAAAACTGCACATTGACTTTTATGGTTATTTAATATATAATGAAGTTGTAATAAAAAACTAAGAAAAAAGTTAGAAGAATAAATGTTTTTAGTAAGTGATGATAAATATATTATTTTAAATTGCATGTAACATTTATAATTGGGAGATAAGGTTTGAAGTATTACACTATAGTAAAAAATAATGGCATTTATGATAAATTTATAATAGAAAGCAATGTGGAAGTTGCGTTGATTTGCTTTTGTGATGATGATTTGGATAATATTTATCAATGTTTTAGGCAGAGTTGTGAGGTGGAAAAAACTATTTTTGATAATGGGATTATGCAAGTTGTTGTTTTTGAGTTTATTGGTGAAGATAACTGGTTGTATAGAATAAATTATAAGACAGATGAGGTTAGTAAAGAGTTTAAATGGCCATTAAAAAAATTGTTTAAGCAATATAAAAATAGTGAAAAAACTTCAATTATAATAAAAGAAAAAAAGGAAAATATTTTAAAAAATTATAAACAAGATACAATTGTTAACAACAAAACCTTTATCTCTAATTACAAAAAATATACTTTTATAGATAAAGAAAATTTAATGAGTATAGCCTTTCGCTTTAAAAAATCTAGCAAAAATGAAAAAATGCCACTAGTTATTTATTTTCATGGAGCAGGTGCTTTGGGTGATGATAATATAAAACAGTTATGGGAATATAAGAATATGGGATTATACCTATCAAAGAAAAGATGCCATGTGCTTGTTCCACAAGGTAATATTGATATTGGAAATAATATATCCATAATAATAAAATATTGTAAGGCAATTAAAAAACTAGTAGAAAAGTTGTCAGAATATGCAGAAATTGATTATAGCAGAATATATATTGTAGGGGCAAGTTATGGTGGTGCTTGTGCTTGGTATTCCTTATATGAATGTCCAAACTTTTATGCAGCCGCAATACCTTTGATGGGGTATTTTCCAACATATAATTCTGAACAATTCGATGTTAAAAAGTTTGAGAATGAAAAGATTTGGATAGGTCATGCGGAAAATGACAAGGCTGTGTCAATAAAAGATGATGAAACTATGTTTAAAATGCTTGATGGTGCAGGGTATAATGTGAAAATGACAAGATATAAGAAGTTTGGGCATAAAATGTGTGGTATATTTTTAAGAAGAGAAAAATGGAAAAGATGGCTTTTTAAGCAAAAATTACAGCATTGAAAATATTGTTATATAAGTTTTTATTTGTAATAGTGAGAAAATAAATTAAAAATGAAAAGTAATAACTATAAAAGGAAGTATAATAATGAGTACAAAAGCAATTTTATCAAAAGTTTTGCGAATTATTGCAATATTGTTTGCTTTATTTGTATTGATATATGGAATTATATTTGTATCCATTGATTTATCTAATACTATTAATTATGAATCAGTAATGAAAATGGAGCAAGGTAAACTAATACAAATATTATTTTCCAGTTCTGCATTGTTATGGGGATAGTACTTTTAACTTTAGTTATAATTGATTATGTTTTTAAAGCAAAGTATCTAAAAATATATGAAGGTTTAATTTATCCTATTTCGCTTAGTGTTTGTAGTGCAATTTTGTTAATAGGTTTTGTAGTGATAACAATTTTAATTAAGGAAACCTCTTTAATTTTATTTACAATATTACCAACAAATTTTATTTTGATATATGGCGAATATTTAATTTATAAAAACAGAAAGAAGATTAAAAACACAAAAAATATACAAAAAAATATTGAATAATTAATATATTTGCTGTATTTTTTAATAATACAATGAAATAAAACCTAAAATGAAAGATTTTTAAAGTAGTTGCATAATTAAAAATATTCATAAAAATGAATAAAAATAGCAAAAATTAATATTTTTTATGCATAAAAGCGGAATTTATGCATAAAAATTTATAAAAATATGAAAATTATTTAAAATTTATGCAAAAATGATTGACTTATTAATATATAATGAGTATAATAAAATAAAAATATTCCTTTATTGAGGTGAGACTTATGGAAAAGAAAGATATTAAAAAAGTTGTGCTAGCATATTCAGGCGGATTAGATACTTCTATCATTATCCCTTGGCTTAAAGAAAATTATAATAATTGTGAAGTTATTGCTGTTTCTGGAAATGTTGGACAGGCTGACGAACTTGAAGGTTTAGAAGAAAAGGCATTAAAAACAGGTGCATCTAAATTGTATGTTGAAGATTTAACAGATGAATTTGTTGAAGATTATATTATTCCTACAGTAAAAGCAGGTGCATTGTATGAAGAGTATATGTTGGGAACATCTTTTGCTCGTCCTATAATTGCAAAAAGAATAGTAGAAATTGCTTTAAAAGAGGGTGCAGATGCTATATGTCATGGTTGCACTGGTAAAGGTAATGACCAAGTAAGGTTTGAACTTACAATTAAGGCTTTTGCTCCTGATATGCATATTATTGCTCCTTGGAGAGAGTGGGATATTAAGAGCCGTGAGGAAGAAATAGATTATGCAGAAAAACATAATGTTCCACTAAAAATTAATCGTGAAACTAACTATAGTAAAGATAAAAACTTGTGGCATTTGTCACATGAAGGTCTTGATTTGGAAGATGCTGGTAATGAGCCACTTTATGATAAAGAAGGCTTTTTGGAAATGGGTGTATCACCATTTAAAGCACCAGATAAACCAACTTACATTACTATGGAGTTTGAACAAGGTGTTCCAGTTGCTTTGAATGATAAAAAAATGAGTCCAAAGGAAATCGTTTTACAACTAAATAAATTTGGTGGCGAAAATGGTATTGGCTTGTTGGATATAGTAGAAAATCGTTTGGTAGGAATGAAGTGCCGTGGTGTTTATGAAACTCCAGGTGGAGCAATTTTGTACTTTGCTCATAAATATCTTGAGTCATTGTGTTTGGATAAATACACTGCACATAAAAAACAAGAACTTGCAGTTACTTTTGCAGACTTAGTTTACAATGGTCAATGGTTTACTCCATTAAGAGAGGCTTTGTCAGCATTTGTTGACAAAACTCAAGAAAGAGTTACTGGTAAAGTAAAATTGAAACTTTATAAAGGAAATATTATTAAAGCAGGTGCTTGGAGTGATTATTCTTTATATTCTGAAGAAATAGCAACATTTGGCGAAGATAATGTTTATAATCAAGCAGATGCTACAGGATTTATTAACTTGTTCGGTTTGCCTATTAAGGTTCAAGCACAAGTAAACAACAAATTAAAAAAATAATAGTTGTTTATTAAATTGGACTAGCAAATAAAAAAATAACCGAAAATCGGTATTAAAATAATATATTGTTAGTCTTTAAAAATTATATAAACCATTTAAAATGACTTTGCTTGGGGAATACTCAAGCAAAAGTTGGGTTTTAAAAGAGGTTTAATTTTAGTTAAAATTTTAAAAACAAAAGGTGTTATATGCAAAAAATGTGGACAGGCAGAACTAGTGGTGAATTAAATGAGTTTGCAAATGATTTTAATTCTTCAATAGGTTTTGATAAAAAAATGTATAAACAAGATATATGTGGGTCTATAGCACATGCTACTATGCTTGCTAGTCAAAAAATTATTTCCGATGATGATAGGGATAAAATTATTGCAGGCTTAAGTGGTATATTGGCTGATATAGAGTGTGGAAAACTTTTAATTAGTGACGATGCTGAAGATATTCATATGTTTGTAGAGGCAATACTTACTCAAAGAATAGGTGATACTGGTAAAAAATTGCATACAGCAAGAAGTAGAAACGACCAAGTTGCACTTGATTTGAGAATGTATTTGCGGGACGAAAATGCAAAAATTAAAAATTTGCTTTTGAAATTGATACAGACAATTAATAGCAGAGCAGCGGAAAATACTGATGTAATTATACCAGGCTATACACATTTACAAAGGGCACAGCCTATTTTGTTTGCACATCATTTACTTGCATACGCACAAATGTTTAAAAGAGATTATTTGCGTTTGACAGATGCTTTGGATAGAATGAATTATTCTCCACTTGGAAGTTGTGCTTTGGCAGGTACTACTTATAACACTAATAGACAAATGGTTGCAGACCTTTTGAAATTTAAAGGTGTTACTGAAAATAGTATAGATAGTGTTGCGGACAGAGATTTTTGTGTAGAATTGTTATCTTGTTATGCAATAATAATGATGCACTTGTCAAGATTTTCTGAAGAAATAATTTTGTGGACAAGTTCTGAGTTTTCGTACATTCAATTAGACGATGCTTTTACTACAGGTTCTAGCATAATGCCACAAAAGAAAAATTCTGATATGGCGGAACTTATTAGAGGAAAAACTGGCAGAGTATATGGCGATTTAATGGGTATGCTTACTGTGCTTAAGGGTTTGCCTTTGGCATATAACAAAGATATGCAAGAAGATAAAGAGGGTGTTTTTGATGGGGTAAAAACTGTGCAAGACTGTTTGCAAGTGTTTACACCTATGCTTGATAGTATGAAAGTGTTTAAGGATAATATGTTGCAAAGTTGTAAAAAAGGATTTATAAATGCAACAGACCTTGCCGATTATCTTACAAAAAAAGGTTTGCCTTTTAGAGAGGCATATAAGTTGGTGGGTAGTATTGTAAGTAATTGTGTTACTCAACAAAAAACACTAGAAAATATTACAATTGAAGAATACAAAAAAATGAACGATTTGTTTGATAATGATTTGTATGATGAGATAGAACTTTTTAATTGTGTTAATAAAAGAAATTCTGAGGGAGGCACAAGTAAAGAGCAAGTTATTAAACAAATTGAAAAAATAGCGGAGTTTATTGATAATGAAAAAAGTCTTTATTGATGGGAAAGAGGGCACTACTGGTCTTAGAATTTTTGACAGATTAAAAGATAGAAAAGATATACAACTAATATTACTTAGTGAAGAGGACAGGAAAAATCCTGTTTGTCGAAAACAAGCGATAAATGAAAGTGATATTACAATTTTGTGTTTGCCAGATGATATAGCACGTGAATCTGTAAGTATGGTAGAAAATGAAAATACTATTGTTATTGACTGCTCTACAGCACATAGGACAGAGTCTAGTTGGATATATGCTTTTCCTGAGTTGTATGAAGATTTTGAAAAGGTAGCAAAGCAAAACAAAAGGTTTGCTGTACCGGGTTGTCATGCAAGTGGAATTATTGCGTTAATAAAACCGCTTATTGACAATAAATTGCTTAAAAAAGATGCGTTGCTTGCTGTAACATCTATAACAGGTTATAGCGGCGGTGGAAAAAAGATGATAGCAGATTATGAAAAAGAGGAAAAAGATAATTTATTGAATTTTCCAAGACAATATGCTATTAGTCAAAACCATAAACATTTAAAAGAAATTGTGAGTATTTGTGGACTAGATAATACACCTCAATTTATGCCAATAGTTAGTGGTTTTTATAGTGGTATGCAAGTTTCAATACCGATTTTCAAAGGTTTTTTGCAAAATAATAAAAGTATTGAAGATATTAAGGATATATATAAGTCACAATATAATAGCAATGTTGTTTATTATTCAGAAGAAAATGAAAACGGCTTTTTATCAAGCGGGATTTTGTCCGGCAAAGATAGTATGAGTGTATCTGTATTTGGTAATGAGGATAGAATTTTGCTTGTTGCAAGATACGATAACCTTGGTAAAGGTGCTAGTGGTGCGGCTGTTGAGTGTTTAAATTATATTTTAGGAGTAGATAAAGTTACCGATTTGGAACTTTAACAGGAGTTTTTATGGAGTTTATTAATGGTGGTGTTTGTGCGGCAAAAGGTTTTAGTGCAAACGGAGTACATTGTGGAATAAGAAAAAACAGGACAAAAAAAGATTTGTCTTTGATATATAGTAGTGTGCCAGCAAATGTTGCTGCTGTGTATACAACTAATTTAGTAAAAGGTGCACCTTTGGTTGTAACTAAAAATCATATACAAAATGGCATAGCACAAGCAATTATTTGTAATAGTGGCAATGCAAATACATGCAATGCAAATGGTGTGGAAATTGCAGAAGAAACTTGCAAATTAGTTGCTAATGCGTTGAAAATCGCTAGTAATGACGTTGTTGTTGCATCAACTGGTGTTATAGGACAAGAAATGAGTATTGAGCCTTTTAAAAAAGGTATACCTACTCTTGTAAGTGGATTAGGTGATAATAGTAGTGCTGCAGAAGAAGGTATTATGACTACAGATACTATTGCAAAATCTGTGGCAGTGTCTTTTGATATTGACGGAGTTGAGTGTAAAATTGGTGGTATAGCAAAAGGTTCTGGTATGATTCATCCAGATATGGCAACTATGCTAGTGTTTATTACAACAGACTGTGCAATAACTAGCGATATGTTAAACAAAGCACTAAAAAGTGATATCCAAACTACTTTTAATATGGTTAGTGTAGATGGCGATACTTCAACTAATGATATGGTAGTAGTTCTTGCAAATGGCGAGGCAAAAAACACTTTGATTAATAGCGAAGGCAAAAATTTTGAAAAGTTTATGAAGGCTCTAAACTCAGTAACTATTGCATTGTGCAAAATGATAGCCGGTGATGGCGAGGGTGCTACAAAACTTATTGAGTGTAATGTTGTTGCTTCTAAAACAAAAGATATTGCAAAAAAAGTTGCAAAATCTGTTATTTGTTCCTCACTTGTAAAAAGTGCAATGTTTGGTGCAGATGCTAATTGGGGCAGAGTGCTTTGTGCAATTGGTTACAGCAAGTGCGATGTTGACGTAAATAAAATTGATGTTAAGTTTATATCTAAAGCAGGTGAAATTGTAGTTTGCCAAAATGGTGCAGGTGTTGAGTTTTCGGAAGAAGAGGCTAAAAACATTTTGTTAGAAAAAGAAGTTACAATTTACATTAATTTAAACGATGGCGACAAAAAAGCAACTGCTTGGGGTTGTGATTTAACTTATGATTATGTAAAAATCAATGGAGATTATAGAACTTAATAGGTGTAATATGGATAATATATCAAATCAAGATAGGGCGACAGTTTTAATAAATGCGTTGCCATATATAAAAAAATATAGCGGCAAAATAGTTGTTGTTAAGTACGGTGGCAATGCTATGGTAAATCAAGAGTTAAAAAACTCTGTTATGAAAGATATAGTGTTACTATCTTTAATAGGTGTAAAGGTTGTTTTGGTGCATGGTGGTGGACCAGAAATTTCTGATATGCTAGGAAAACTTGGTAAAGAAAGTGTTTTTAACAACGGATTACGTGTTACAGACAAAGAAACTGTAGAAGTTGTGCAAATGGTACTTGCAGGCAAAGTTAACAAAGACTTAGTAAACTTGTTGCAAGTAAATGGTGGAGTTGCAATTGGACTTTCTGGTATAGATGGTCAAATGATAGATGCAGATTTTAAACATAAAGATTTAGGTTATGTTGGAAATATTCGCAAAGTAAATGTGCAACCTATACTTGACCAGTTGGAAAAGGGTTATATTCCAGTAATATCTACTATTGCTTGTGATAAAGATGGTAATGTATACAACATAAATGCGGATACTGCCGCTGCAAAAATTGCAGGGGAACTTGAGGCAGAAAGTTTGATTACTATGACAGATATTAGTGGTATTTTGATGGATAAAGATGACCCAGATAGTTTAGTGTCAAAACTTACTATAAAAGAGGCAGAAGATTACATTAAAAAAGGTATTATCAATGGTGGAATGATACCTAAAACCGAGTGTTGCATCAATGCTGTAAAATGGGGTGTAAAAAAAGTATTTATCATTGATGGAAGAAAAAAGCATTCAATAATTATGGAAATGTTGACAAACGAAGGCTTAGGCACTATGTTTGAGGAGTAATTTATGAGTATAATTAATGAGGACAAACAATATATTGCTGGAACATACAATAGGTTTCCGGTTAATATTCAGTTAGGCAAAGGCTCTATTGCTTTTGACGAGCAAGGCAAAGAATATATTGATTTTACAAGCGGAATAGGTGTTAATTCTTTTGGCTTTTGTGACGAAGAATGGGCAGCCGCTGTTACTAAACAAGTAAATAGTGTACAACACACATCAAATTTATACTATACATCTCCTTGTGTGCAACTTGCAAAACTTTTAGTGCAAAAAACAGGTTTAAAAAAGGTGTTTTTTTCAAATTCTGGTGCAGAAGCAAATGAGTGTGCAATAAAAACTGCAAGAAGATATGCCGCTCAAAAAAAAGGTTCAGATTTTTATAAAATTTTAACATTAGTAAATAGTTTTCATGGCAGAACAATTACTACACTTGCTGCAACAGGACAAGAAGTTTTTCATAAGGAATTTACACCACTAACTGATGGCTTTGTGTATGCTAAAGCCAATGATATTGCAGATTTAAATGATAAAGTTTTAAATAATAAACTTGCTGCAATTATGATAGAAGTTGTTCAAGGCGAGGGTGGAGTAAATAAACTAGACAAAGATTTTGTTGACGAAATTGTAAAAATTGCAAACAAAAATGACCTTTTGGTTATTGTTGATGAAGTTCAAACTGGCAATGGCAGAAGCGGAAAGTATTATGGTTATATGCACTATGGCTTTATGCCAGATATTGTAACTACTGCAAAAGGTTTAGGTGGTGGACTTCCAATAGGAGCAACTTTGTTTGGCGAAAAAACTAGCGAAGTTTTAACTGCAGGTAGTCATGGCTCAACTTTTGGTGGAAACCCAGTTTGTGCAGCAGGTGCTGTTAGTATAGTTAAAAGAATTGATGATAATTTTATGGCAGAAGTTACAAAAAAATCAAATTACATTGTAAAGGAATTAACTGCTACTAAAGGTGTTGTTAGTGTTAGCGGACTAGGCTTAATGCTTGGTGTTGAAATTAAAGACGATGCTAACAAAGAAGTACTAGCAAAATGTATTGAAAAAGGACTATTAGTACTTACTGCAAAAAATAAAATTAGGTTATTGCCTGCGCTAAATATTCCTGACGAATTATTAAAAAAGGGTATTAGTATTTTAAAAGAGGCTATACAAGAGGTGGTATTATGATAAAAAATCAAGATAACTTGCAACTTATAGATATTGAAAGATTAATGAAAAGTGACATTGCTAAAAATTTAAAAGGCAAAGATTTTTTAAAGTTATTAGATTTTTCGACAGAAGAAATATTGCATTTAATTGACCTTGCACAAGAACTTAAGGTTAGCAAAAAACAAGGTGTCCCACATAAGTTTTTGGTAGGAAAAAATATAGCACTTATTTTTGAAAAAACAAGCACAAGAACTAGATGTGCTTTTGAAGTTGCAGGCTATGATTTAGGAATGAATGTTACATATCTTGATTCTCAAGGCTCTCAGATAGGCAAAAAAGAGAGTATTGCAGATACTGCTCAAGTACTTGCTGGTATGTTTGACGGAATAGAGTATAGAGGTTATGGTCAAGAAATAGTGGAGGAATTAGCACATTATTCTAAAGTACCAGTATGGAATGGTCTTACTGATGAATTTCACCCAACACAAATATTGGCGGATTTTTTGACTATTAAAGAAAAATTTGGCAAACTTAAAGGACTAAAATTGGTTTATATGGGTGATAGCAGATTTAATATGGGCAATTCACTTATGGTAGGCTGTGCAAAAGTAGGAATTAATTTTGTTGCTTGCTGTCCAAAAAAATATTTTCCAAATAAAGACTTGATAGAAACTTGTCAAAAAATAGCGGAACAAAATGGCTGTACTTTAGAGTTTACTGAAAATGTACAAGAGGCAGCAACTGGTGCAAATATTATTTATACAGATGTTTGGGTTTCTATGGGTGAGCCATTTGAAGTTTGGCAAACAAGAATAAATGAACTAAAACCATATAAAGTTACTTCTGCAGTTATGAATATGGCAAGTGATAATGCTATATTTATGCACTGCCTTCCAGCATATCATGATAAAAAAACAAAGATAGGCAAAGAAATTTGTGAAAAGTTTGATATGGATAGTATTGAGGTTTCAGACGAAGTGTTTACAAGTGATAAATCAGTAGTTTTTGAAGAGGCCGAAAATCGTATGCATACAATAAAAGCAGTAATGCTTGCAACACTTGTAAAATAAACACCAAAGAAGGAAAGAGGGGAGAGGAATTTGCAAAAGAAGAAGGTATTAAATTATAGGCAAAT
>CAJTNW010000036.1 GCA_910577795.1 uncultured Christensenella sp. | reverse complement strand
ATGGAGGTTTTATTATGGCAAAACTAATAAAAAGAGTAGGTATTGTATTTTTTGTTATAGCAGTATCTTGTCTATTGTTAATTGGATGTATGTATGCGGTAAATGCTAACGAGAGTGATACTATAGTAATAAGTGCTGATAATAAAAGTTTTACTGCAAATACAGGCATTAATGTTGCAGATAGTGATACTACAGCAGAAGAAGGTACAGAAGAAAATCCTATCTTATTAAATGGTAGCACTTGTGAAGCACAGGCTGCGATATGGAACAATGTTGTTAATTTAGCAACTACAAGTGCTAGTCACATTTATGTAAGAATGGAAAATGACTGGATAGCCCCAAATAACGGACAAAATAGATTTGGTACTGGTGCTGGCTTTGGTGAACAAGGTTCAATTTTTTTGTCGTATAATTTGCATGTGACATTGGATTTGAATGGTCATACTATCAATAGAAGATTAAATAACAACACTTTAATTGGTGATGGGATGGTATTTATTATATATGGTCATTTAACACTAAAGGATAGTAGTTATGATGCAGAAATGTTTAGGGATATTTATGCTAATTCAAATAATAATGTAAATATTTTTAATGATAAAGTTGCTAGCAGTAATGTACAAGTTGGTAAAATAACTGGCGGTGGCAATAGTATAACTGAGGGCCAAGGTCTTGGTGGTGGTATTTATGTGCATAATGATGCCTCTCTTTATATGTATGGTGGAATGATTTGTAATAATACTTCAAGATATGGTGGTGGTATTTATGGCAGAACTAACTCAAATATAAAAATTTATGATGGCATTATTTATAATAATGTAGCAGGATACCGAGGTGGCGGTATTTATATAGATAATTCTAGTGCGGAAATTAATAATGCAATTATAGTAAATAACTCAGCAAACAACTATGGTGGGGGAATACATGTAAATGCTACAACAGCACTAACTGGGTTTCAAGGATATTTTTATAATATAGATAATGTTTTATTTGCTTTTAATACCGCTATAGCAGGGGGCGGAATATCTATGACAGGAAAAACTAGTATTGTTACAGTAAAAAATTCTGATTTGTCTTCTAATGTAACTATGGGTAACTCCGCAGGTGTGCTTAATGAAAGAGGAAAGGAATTGACAATGATTAATTGCAATATTACTAACAATGTTTCTTACTTTCAAAATTTATCATTTGCTTTAGGTGGTGGTGCAGCAGTAATTGATGGACTTACTATTATGAAAGATTGTTTAGTTAAAAATAACATCTTAAATAATTTACTTGATAATAATGTTGCACAAGGTGCTGGTATTTTTGTTTGTAATACAGGTAATTTAACTCTTGATAATACTTCTGTAATTGAAAATGAATGTAAATCAAATATTAATGATGGCTTACATTCAATTGCTGGAGGAGTTGCTGTAGATAAGCCTAGCACATTAAAAATTGGAAGTAATGTGCAAATATATGACAATATTGCACATGGAATATCATCTGATTTAAGGTTAGAGGCAGGAAAAAAGATTATTATCACAGACACAATGGTAAGTGCTGGTAAATCTTCAAGAATAGGTATTAAACTTGCGGATAATTATGGAAAAAATGTATTTACTGATGGATATAGTACAAATAATAATGTAAGCCCTTTAGAGTATTTTTTCAATAATGATGATGGCAAGATAGCAACAATTAGTAATGGTGAAGTTATTTTTGAGAACACAGTAAAAAGCGACAAATATGATTTTGTATATTATGATGAAGGCAAACGAGTAAATTATAGTGATAAAAATTTAATACATAGTGTTAATGATAGTAATTTTATGCAAACTGCTAATGGTGGTAAGTTGATATTGGGCAAAATCTTATATAATACTAGCATAAATGAATTTTTAAGTAATATAGCAATTCCGAATAGCAATATATCTATTTTCAACAATAAAGGAAAATTGATTTATGACAAAGGAAATGCTGTTGAGGGTATTGACTCCGCTTTATACGATAATAAATACGAATTAGCAGTAGGAACTGGTTGGAAGTTGCAAACTTATTCAGATAGTGGCGAAAAATTGGAAGAAATTTATCTTTCTGTATTAGGAGATGTAACAGGTGATGGCAGATTAAATGCTGTGGATATAACTTACTTAAGACAAATAGCAAATGATGCAGAATTATTTGATAGCCTGACTATAGAAAAGAAACTTGCAAGTTTAGTATTAAACTTAGGTGTTATTACAACAGCAGATGCAGAGATAATACGTAATATAATAGATAATAAAGTTGTGATGAATTTATTTTTATAATATTTATTACATATAAAAAAAGAAGTGGGTTACCACTTCTTTTTTTTACCCAAATTATCGTATATATTATTTATGCTATTATTAAATATTTATAATTATTATAATATTTATATTATACGCGCATACACGCACGCAAAGTAACAATAAAATTTAAATTTTAAATTACTATTTTATTTATCAAATTCCAATTTTGCACTATTGGAAATATCACCATTATTATTCATATACAAATAATTAGGTAATTGTCTGTCATCTCCGTTCATTGTATAAAAAACGTTATATATACCATCACATTGAAGTTTAGCAGAAATATTTGTTCCCATTCTAACAACCAATGTTATACCCAACTTAGATTTTATATGAATAGTATTGTCTATAATCTTTATACTCTCAAAGGTAGCAGGTACTCTTTCATTTACAACTTCAAAACTCTCTAATGATAGTAAAATTTCTTTTAAACTATTAACTTCTGGGCTATCGTTATTTATAAAATCACCTAAAGGATTTTCACCCCCAGCATAAGAATAACCGGTTATTGGAACTACTATATCGTCACCATACACTTCGCTACCATCATTGATGATATCAATGATTTTAAATTCTCTATCCAATACTGCAAAACTATCTGTATTTGCAATTGCCATTTTAAAAATAGCCTTACGTGTATCTAAATGTATTCTAACTTTATTAGGAAAAACTCGTTCTATCTTGATTACTTTTAATTTAGGAAACTGCTTTTCTATCTTTTCGCTTGCTTGCTCTCTGTCAATTGTAAAAACACTTTGACCTTTTTTGATTCCGCCTGTTTCCAAAATTTTTGCCTTATCAAAAGCGATATTTTCGTCCGACTGCAACAAAATGTTTACATCACTAACAGTAAACACTACTGCACCGACAACCAAAGTCAGTACAAATACAGCAATACATACAAAAATAATAATCAATCTTTTGTTCATAAAGCACTTCCTTAATTTACTCTTACAATATCTCCACCTAAAGCACGTAAATCAACTTCCATATTTTGATAGCCTCTATCAATATGTTTTATATCATTTACCACTGTTGTGCCTGACGCAAATAACCCCATAAGCACAAGTGACGCACCACCACGTAAGTCTTCGGCTTTAACCTCTGCACCATAAAGTTTAGGTACTCCCTCAAAAATTGCTGTTCGACCTTTAACTTCAACAATAGCGCCCATTTTTCTAAATTCAGGAATTTGTTTAAACCTAGTTTCAAAAATATTTTCGGTTATGATACTAATTCCATCACAAACAGCACCTAATGCAGACATTTGAGATTGTAAGTCAGTAGGAAAACCCGGATAATACATTGTATCAATTTTTCCAAGTTTAGGATGCCTACCCTTCGACTTTATCCTTATTATATCATTTTTTGTATGTATATTGCAAGTAGTTTTTGATAATTTAGACACAAGTGATGATAAATATTCACAATTTATTCCTTTTAAAGTTATGTCCCCACCGCACATTGCTGCTCCTATCATATATGTACCTGCAACAATTCTATCTCCAATAGGTGTATATTCTACTCCATGCAAACTTTTTACCCCATGTACAACAATAACTCCGCAACCAGCACCATAAATCTTAGCACCCATACTATTAAGAAAATTCTGTAAATCTATTATTTCTGGCTCACGTGCTACGTTGCGAATAGTTACAATACCATCTGCAAATACACTTGCCATCATCAAGTTTTCTGTTGCACCAACTGAAGGAATATCAAGCACAATTTCAGTAGAAGTGATTTTTTTATTATTTTTACAAAAAATTAAACCACCTTCCTCAGTTATTTCTACCCCCAACTCTTTCAAACCTTTAAGATGTATATCAATTGGTCTTTCCCCAATTTCACAGCCACCAGGATATGATAAAGTTGCCTTATTAAATTTTGATAATATTGAACCTAGTAAAAAAATAGAAGACCTTAATTCGTGTGCTAGTTTTGGCGGTACAACCTCACTATTAATATTACTACTATCAATAATTATATCACCATGATTAAAAATGGTTGTAACACCCAAACTATTTAAAATTGCTAACATATTATGTACATCTGTTATATCAGGGCAATTATGTAAAATTATTTTTTCGTCAGTAAGTATACATGCAGCAAGTAATGGAAGCACACTGTTTTTTGCTCCCAATATATTTACGTCGCCACAAAGTTGCCTCTCTCCATTTATTATAAATTTGCTCATAATCTTACTCCTAAAAGTTTAACTCTACTTCATTTTATGGCGAGTATATAATAAATGTGTATCATTGCTCTCTTTGCCAATGCGTACAAGCACACCAACTGCATACAAAAATACTACCAATGAAGAACCACCATTACTTATAAATGGCAAAGGTAAACCTGTTGGCGGAATAGACCCCGTTACAACCGCCACATTCAATAATGTTTGACAAGCAATTATAGAAGTAATACCAACAGCAAGCAAACTAGAATAAACATTTTTTGCAGACATTGCAACTTTAACACCTAAAAATACTACATAAATAAATAGCATTATTAGCAATACACTTCCTACAAATCCTAATTCTTCACCAATTATTGAAAAGATAAAATCTGACTCTGCAAATGGTAAAAAGGTATATTTTTGTCTGCTGTTAAATAACCCAACTCCAAAAACACCACCACCAGACAAAGCATAAAACGATTGTATTAGTTGGAATCCCTCGTCCTGAGAACTTTCCCAAGGATTTATAAATGCTAAGATGCGTTTTACTCTATATGGCTCTGCAAAAATTAAAACTGCTACTAAAATCATAACCGGCACTGCAAGTGCAAATATGTATCTTGCTTTTATACCACCACAAACAAGCATAATCAGCACAGATAATCCAACTAACATTGTTATACTCATATTTGGCTCAAGCATAATAAGCACACAAATTATTGCTGTTGTAATCAAAGGTATTATTAAATTTCGCACTTTATCCAGTTTATGGTCATGTATGTATCCTGCAAGAAAAAAGATTAAACCAAATTTTGAAAATTCTGATGGTTGAATAGTAAATAGACCTAAGTTCAACCAACGTCTAGCACCATATTTTTCAACACCCAAAACAGGAATAAAAATTATTGCAAGCAAAATAATAGAGACCACAAGCAAATACCATTTTATTTTTTTATAAAACTCTGTATTTACTTTAGTAGCACTTACTAAGGCAACTATTCCAACAGCAAAAGCGATTAATTGTTTTTTAACATAAAACAAACTATCGCCCGTTTCTTTAAAAGCATTGTATCTACTTGCACTATATTGCATAACAAGCCCAAAACAACATAATATTATTACGCAAAATATAAGTTTGAAATTAATTTCTTTAGACTTTGTCAATTCTTAAACCTCTTATATATTCTTTAAAAAAATTTCCTCTTTCCATATAATCTGAAAATCTATCATAACTTGAAGTTGATGGTGAAAATAAAACATTTTCGCACTTAACTTTACTTGCAATATCTATTGCATCTTCCAAACTATCTGCCCTTATAATTGTTGTGGAATAAGATTTTTTGGAATCTTTAATTATTTTGTCTTTATTATCTCCAAAACAAATAACTGTATTTACTTTTATTGGCAATTCATTAAATAGTTTTGTATAATCCAACCCTTTATCATATCCACCAATAAGCAAAGTAGTTTTTCCTTTTACTGCTCTGCATGCAGATAATGTGGAATGTATGTTTGTGGATTTAGAATCGTTATAATACTTTACCCCATTTATGCTATCAAGAAGTTGCATTCTATGAGCAGAAACTTCAAACTCTTTTAAAGTATTTACTATTATGCTGTTAGGGATATTTAATATTTTGCAAGCAGTAATACATGCAATGCAATTGGCAACATTATGTTCACCTTGCATTTTTATGTCATTCAAATTACATATAAATTCAGGCTTGTCACCACAAAAATATATATTATGTCCTTTTAAATATCCGCCTTTTACTTTATGATGCAAGGAAAAATAATATGTATCGCTATTAATTTTGTTTGCAAAACCATTTACAATTTCGTCATCATAATTCAAAATGGCATACTCATTTTTATCTTGATTTTTAAACAAATTAAGTTTGCAATTTATATATTCATTCATTGTTTTATGATATTCTAAATGGTCTTCTGCAATATTAAGACAAATAGCAATTTTTGGGCAAAACAATTCAGTTGTAGCAAGTTGAAAAGAACTTACCTCTACAACACCAACTTTATCCTCTGTTATATCAAAACTATTTTCAGCAAGTGGTACACCAATATTGCCGTAATAGTCAGAATTAATACCAGAATTTTTTAAAATTTCAGTTATTAGCCTTGTACAAGTTGTTTTACCATTAGTACCAGTTATAGCAATAATGTCACCTAATGTATTTCTATAACCTAACTCCAACTCACCAATAATTTCTATATTTCTTCGTTTTGCCTCAATAAGCAATTTGCTATTCAAATCAACTGATGGGCTAACTACTATCAGCCCCACATCTTTTAACACTTCATCAAAAGGCTTACCGCTTAAATCTGTAATATCTTTAATATTATCAACCTGTTTATCACAATACACGGCAACTTGTCTGCCCAATTTTTTTAAGCAATTAATTGCACTTTTTCCACTTGTACCATAACCATATACTAAAGTTAACATACAACTCCTTTTATAAAACACTGTTTATCTTTTTAATACATAATAAGACTTATAATACTAACCAGCCCACAAACTGCAGTAATTACCGTGTAACAAACTGTGATTTTTGACTCATGCACACCTTTATATTGGTAATGATGATGCAATGGAGTCATAAGCCAAACACGTTTACCTTTTGTAAGTTTAAAATAAATTACTTGAATAATTACGGATACGCAAGTAATTATAAGCATTATTCCTAATATAAAAATTAGTAAAATTTGACCAGAAAAAGCAAATATACTTGCCATAAGTCCGCCTAAAGCCAAAGAACCAGTATCACCCATAAAAATTTTTGCAGGAAAGCCATTGTAACACAAAAAAGCAAGCAGTCCTCCAAAAGTTATAGCAGCAAGGCCTGCCAAACCATAGATACTATCTGACTCCAAATTATTTCCGCTATATGCTAGTTTGCTTGCAAAAATCATAAGCATAATTGCAAGTGATAAAAAAATTACACTAGAAACAGATGTTGCAAGCCCATCTAATCCGTCAAGCAGATTTACAGCATTTGTTGTTGCAATAAATAGCATAAATGTTAGTGGGATAATCCACCAGTCAATATCAAAAGTTAAATCTGTAAATGGAATAACAATTGACCTTGCAAAACTGCCATTAAAGTAGCAGAACATACTCAAAATAATTGCTATACCTGCTTGTGCTATTATCTTTTGATATGCTTTTAGTCCCAAATTTTGCTTATGTTTGATTTTTAAAAAATCGTCTAAAAACCCAATTGCACCATAGGATATCATACCTAAAACAGCAATTACAACCTCTTTAGATTTGTAAAAAAAACTTAACCCACAAATACTAATTGCAATTATAAAAATCCAACCACCCATAGTAGGTGTGCCGGCTTTGCTTTTGTGTGCATCAACATAACTTAATATTTGTTGGCCTGCTTTTAATCTTCTCATTAATAGTAAAATCGGATAACCAATTACTAACCCCAAAGCAAGACTAACAATAGTTGCAATAATAATTTTTATTTCCATTTGACTTGTAATAACTCCTCTAAAGTATTTTTATCGTTATAGAAATATTTTTTGCCATTTTTTTCAAAATATTCCTCATGACCTTTACCTGCCAAAATAATTGTGTCGTATGGCAAGGCAATAGATATTGCCTTTTTTACTGCATCATACCTATCTTCAACTAATAAAGTATTTGATTTATCCTTAATACCACTTGCAATATCATTCATAATATCGCTAGGGTTTTCAAACCTTGGATTATCAGAAGTAATAATTATTTTGTCAGCAAGTTTTTCTGCAATAGCACCCATCTTGTGACGTTTGTCTTTATCTCTATCCCCACCAGCACCAAAAACTACTATCAATTTTCCTAAAGTAATTTTCCTAAACTCAGTCAAAATATTTTGCAGCCCATCTGGAGTATGTGCGTAATCAATTACAAAATTCACATCGTCATTGGTATAAACATTTGCTCTTCCCAAAAGTGGCTCAATATCTTTTAAGGCAGTTATTAAATATTTAATCCTTACCCCAACAAGTTTACACGCAACAATAGCAGACAAAATATTGTAAATATTGTACTTACCTATAAGCAAACTTTCAAAAATCGTTGTTTCTCTAAAAAGATTAACATTAAATCTTGTACCTTCTGAAGATAACTCATAGTTTTTTATACTAATATCCGCTTTGTTATCTATAGCAAGTGTAATTACTGGCAATGCCAATTTGTTTGCAAGTTTTTTTCCGCTTTCATCATCAATATTAACAAGAGAAATATCCGCATACCCGTTCATAAAAAAAGAATGTTTTGTATTCTCTAGGTTTTCCATATTTCCAAAAAAGTCTAAATGGTCTTGAGATAAATTTGTAAAAATTCCAATTTTATAATTTATCCCAAAAACTTTTTTTAAATAAATTGCGTGACTAGATACTTCCATTACAACAACACTAACCCCACAATTGGACATTACACTCAAAATAAAATGCAAATCCATTGGGTCAGGTGTTGTCATATCCAAATCAAAACGTTTTTTTCCTATCATATAGTAACCCGTTCCAATTAAACCGCACATTATATTATTTTTTGTAAGCAAACTCCATATTAAATAACTTGTAGTTGATTTACCATTTGTACCAACCACCCCTATCATTTTCATACTATCTGAGGCTTTGCCATAATAATTTTTTGCAATAAGTGCATAGCCTTCTCTTATATTTTTAACTTTTATAACAGCAACATTTTCTGATGTTTTTATGTATTTATCTACCACAACTAAAGTAGCGCCATTTTCTATTGCTTTATTTAAATTTTCTCTGGCTTTTTCGTTTGTGTGCAAACAAATATAACAGTCACCATCTTTAATCTCTTCTGCTTTATGCGTAACATTTTTTATTTGGTCAATTTTTTTATCATTTAGCCATTTATAATCAACCCCATCAAATAATCTTTTTATCTGCATTTATAACCTCTTCCTGTATTATCTTGTTTTACTTAACGATATATTTTATTATAAAAAAACTCATTATATGACTAATGCGAAAGGCTTGTTCAAATTTATTTTAAAAATTTAAAAAATAGTATAAATTATATCAAAAAATGATTTCTGCAAATAAAAAACGGTTAATAAAATAACCGCTTTTTATTGATTTTCATATTTTAATCCTAGTATATTTTTTTGTTTATAAAATTTATCTAAACTTATTTTTATAAATTTATCCCAACCTAATTAGTGCAACAGTATTATATCTTGTATCCGCTTTTGGTGCGGGCAATTGTCCAACAACTCTATTTCCTTCACCTTCCACTTCATAAGGTATACCAAGGTTTTTCAACACTTTTACTGCCTCTTCTGCTGTCATATCCATAATATTAGGCATAGGTACAACTCTGCCCAAAACTTTTAAATCATCTTCACTATATTGAGGTTTGTAACCTTTATAGTTAAATATATTTGCAAATAACTCTCCAACATAAGGACCTGCAACAAGGCTACCATAATAAACATAACCTTCTGGTTCGTCAACAGTCATAAGGCATAAGTAGTCGTCATTGCCAACACTTGCAAATCCCATAAATGAAGACACATATTTACCACGTGCAATAACACCATTTTCATATTTTTGCGCAGTACCAGTTTTGCCACCTATTTTATAACCAGGAATGTAAGCATATTTGCCGCTACCATGCTCCACAACACCATATAACATTTCTTTAACTTTATCAGAAGTTGCACTGCTTATTACTCTTCCACCAACTTTTGGCGAATTACTTTGAACTACACCAAAATTGTTATCAGTAATATTATTTAAAATATAAGGAGTAATTTTATTTCCGCCATTTATACAACTGCTAACCGCTGCACAAAGACCAATAGGAGTTACCGCTACAGCCTGCCCAAATCCAATACGTGCTAAGTCTACATTTTTTACCATACTTTCATTTAGCATAATTCCTTTGCCTTCACCAACCAAATCAACACCAGTTTTTGAATTTATACCAAACTTTCGCAAATAATCATACATTGTTTTTGTGCCAACCTTTGTTGCAATATCCATAAATACACAGTTGCAACTATTGCAAACCCCTTCAGCAAATGTTTGAGAACCATGTCCTATAGACCTCCAACATTTTATTCTTTTTCCGTCAACTATCCTTGAACCATTACAATAAAATCTATGGCTATCTGGATAAGTATTTTCTTCAAGTCCTATTGCTGTTGTCAAAACCTTAAAAGTTGAGCCGGGTTCATATACATTGGATATCATACTATTTTTAGCCATACTATAAAGTGCATCCAAATTGTCACGCGGAATATCATTCAAATCAAATGTTGGTGCTTGTGCCATTGCTAAAATTTCACCCGTTTTAGGATTCATTACTACACAGTTTGCACCTTTTGCATTAAAATCTACTACTGCATCTTTAACAATTTTTTCTGCAAATGATTGTATGTTAAAGTCCACTGTCAAACTAACATTCATTCCATTAATACTTGGCAAATAACCAGTTATATTATTAGGCAATTCCTTTCCAACCAAATCTGTTTGTGTTAATATTTGCCCATTTATTCCTTTAAGATATTTATCATAATACTTTTCTACTCCAAACTGACCAACACCATCTACATTTGTAAAACCTAATATTTGTGACATAAAATCACCATAAGGAAAATATCTTACACTTTCTTCACCAAAATACACTCCATTAAAGTTTTGCGAAGATATTGCAAGCATTTGCTCTTTAGTCAATTTTTTTGCAACGGTAATTTCAGATACACCTTTTTTATTAATTTTATCATAAATTTTGTTATAATCTTTTCCAATAGCAGCAGCAATTGCCCCAGCAACCGCTTTTACATCTGTCATAGAGTTTGGTCTTACATAAAGCGTATATGCTGTTTTTGTATCTGCAACAACTACACCATTTCTATCAGTAATGTTCCCTCTAGTTGCCTGCATTGGCAAATCTCTTGTCCATTGCGAAATTGCTCTATTTGTTATGTTTTTACTTGCAATAATTTGCAAATATGCAAGTCTTATAACAATTGCAGTAAAAATAAAAGCAATTACTAAAAATACTGCAATAAGTCTTTTATTTAAGTTTGAATTTGTAATTTTAGACATATTTTACCTCAATACTAATCTACAGCAAATATATGCAAAAAAATCATAAAATATTACCCTTGCAATTTGATAAAAACTAACCCCTTTTATATTTATAATTTATAAATTTATCACTTACAACACACTTTATTATACAAAAAAAATTCTACCTTTGCATTTAAGGTAGAATTTTTTATATAGGTTTTTTTATTATGGACTAATTAATTTTTATTTGAATAATTTACTCAAACTATTGCAAAAATCTTCAAACCAGTTAGTTTGTGTATCATAAACATAGCCTTCGCCTTTGCTTAATCCACTTTCAGTTTGAGCATTTTTTACTGTTTCATTATACTCTTGCTCATTTACAATTTCTTGTACTGCAGGAGCATTTACAGCAGATGTTTGTGCACTAACTGCAGGAATTGCATTGATAAGCAACATTGCAACTATCAAAACTACCAAGGCAGCATACACACCTATCATTATTTTTCCTTTTGTACTAATATTTATTTTAGACTTAGATTTAACTTTTTTCTGAGGTTTTACATCAGAAGTAATATCAGATAATTCAATTGGTCTAAATACATTTTCATTTGCATAGCAGTCATATTGGCTATTGTAAAAGTCAATATTTTCATACTTTTGAGCATATCTTATCTCATTATTTTCTGCATAATTATTGTTTGTATAATCATCATAGCCTCTGAAGGAATAATCAGGGCGATATTCATCATGACGCATTGGTGCAGCATAATCGTTAACTCTTTCTTGTCTAACATTTACATCTCTTTCTCTTGTACCTAACATACTCCCTCCTGCTACAAAATCTTCAATACAAATATTAAAGGTTTTGTTTGTGATTAATTAATTTTACTTTTAGTTTCGACTTTGATTTATATTTAAAGCAACAATGATTAGTTATCAAATTTTGCTTTTGTAGTTATATTTTTTATTTATCTTTTGTTTTTTATTTTGTATATTAAATTTTTTCCATTTTTGACTTTTTTATAAGTCTAGTTTATCCTTAACTCTTCTTATGTAATATAAATTGTATGTAATTAAGGGCTATTTTATATTTTTTCAATAATTCTCAATTTAGCACTCTGCGACCTTTTATTTTCTTCAAGTTCTTTAGTTGATGCTACAATAGGTTTTCGTGTAATTATTTCCACTTCTCTAACTTTGTCACATGTGCAAATTGGTTGATGTGGTGGACATATACAGTCACAATACAAATATTGAAAAACATTTTTTGTAATTCTATCTTCTAAGGAATGGAAAGTTATTACACACATTCTACCCTTAGATTTTAATCTTCTGGACATATTAAGTAGGCTATCATACAAACCATCAAGTTCTTCGTTAACCTCTATCCTAATTGCTTGAAACACTCTTTTACAAGGATTTCCGCCTTTAAATCTCACTGCCGCGGGATAAGATTTTTCAATTATCTCTGCAAGTCTACCAGTAGTTTCAAAAGGTCTTGATTTTACAATGTTGCTTGCAATTTTTCTAGAAAACTTTTCCTCTCCATACTCAAAGAAAATTTTAGAAAGTCTTTCTTCACTATAACTATTAACAACTTCTTTTGCAGTCAAAGACTGTTCCCTATTCATTCTCATATCTAGTTCCGCATCGCCCATATAACTGAAACCTCTGCTTCTGTTATCTAATTGATAAGAACTAACACCTAAATCTAATAATATTCCGTCAACCTTGTCTATCTCTAAACTATCCAAAATATCCGGTAAATTTTTATAATCATCATGAACAAAAATTACATTATCAAAATCTTTTAATCTTTCTTTAGAAACTTCTATTGCATCTAAATCTTTATCAATTGCTATTAATTTGCCGCCTGAAGTCAATTTTTTTACTATTTGTAGAGAATGTCCTGCTCCACCCAAAGTTCCGTCTACATATATTCCATCCGGCTTTATATTAAGACCATCCAAACATTCATTAAGCATAACTGAATAATGTTTAAATTCCATATTAGATACCATATTTGTCCAAGAAACTTAATTTTGTATTATCAGTAATTTCAGAATCATGTTTTTCCCAACGTGCTTTATCCCAAACATAAATTCTATCAATATGTCCAATAAAAATTATATCTTTTGTAATTCCAGCAAACTCTCTTAAATTAGCATTTAGTGTAAATCTACCTTGGCTATCCTCATCAACTGGAAAGATATTTGACATAAATCTCATTAATTCCAAACGATTTTCACTTGTAACACCTATCTCTTCAATTCTTTGACCAATTTTTTGCATTGTTTTTGCTGGATAAATTACCAAACAACCATTTTCCACTTTTGCTATCTTTGCAGGTTCATTACCTATTTCTGCTCTAAAACGTGCAGGAATTCTTAGTCTGTATTTATTGTCTAAACTATGTTCATATCTGCCAACAAAAAACATACAATTTTCCTCCAGTTTTAGTTACATTGATATTATAGCACCACTTTTAACCATTTGCAACCACTTTTAGTAAAAAAATTGAAATTTTTTAAAAATTTTATTATTTTATCCATTAAAATACCTTAGATTAGGAAAAAATTATTCACTTTTTATCACTTTTTTGCAGATTTTTGTCACAAAATTTATAATAAAAGACAAAATATCTCTAAAAAAGAAGATTTCCCTACCAAATCACATTGGTGGTTAACTCTCCCTACTTTTCCACATTTCCACAAAGTTATCCACATTTTTTATCTAAATATAAACTACCAAAAATAGAATTCTTAATCTTATAAATCAA
>CAJTNW010000035.1 GCA_910577795.1 uncultured Christensenella sp. | reverse complement strand
TGTCTGCACGCGATACACTGGTCTACCAAACATATCCGCAGTTATTTTGCAAATAGAATCACTTTGTGAGCCACCACCAGAAACAGAAATTTTGTTTATTTTCTGTCTACTCTTTTTTTCAAGATAAACAAGTCCTTCATACAAAGCATAACCAATACCTTCCACAATAGACTTATATACATGTGCTTTAGTATGGCAGTCATTTAAACCCAATAATTGTACCTTTTGCCTCTGGTATTTTTAATCCGGGAGCCCAATAAGGTTGCAACATTAGTCCATTAGACCCTGCAGGTATTTCTGTTAAACTTTTGTCAAGTATTTGTTCTGCAGTAACCCCAATATCTTCTGCGATTCTAACCTCTTCATGTCCAAACTGCTTTTTAAACCAAGTGACCATCCAAAAACCTCTAAAAATTTGAATTTCCGGATTAAAATAACCTCTTACCACACTATTATAAGCAGGCATATATTTTTGAGGTTCAACATACTTTTTAGTTGTTATCTGCAATGTTGCAGTAGTGCCAAAACTAATAGATGCAGTATCCGCTCTTAACGCACCAGTCCCCAAAGTTTCGCATGCTTTATCACTACCAGTAGCAATTATATCAAGTCCTTCAGGTATACCTGTAATTTCAGATACTTCTTTAGAAATTTTTCCTATAATATCACCAGGTTTTACAAGTTCGCATAATTTTTCTCGCTCAACATTATAAACAACACAAGTAAGTTCGTAATGCTTTTGCCATCTTTCCTTTTTATAGTTATAAGGTAACCTACTTGCTTGAGATGCAGTGCAATCACATAATCTACCGCTTAGTTTATAATTAAGATAGGCAGAAACAAGAGTAAAATATTTTGTTTTAGCCCAAATTTCTGGTTGATTTTCTTTCATCCAAGTAGAAGGCGACATTCTGCGTTGCTTTAAAGCAGTCCTATACATACCCGCTATTTTGTATAAAAGAGTACTTATTAAAGGAAATTTTTGTTCAGGTTTAGCAAGTCTTTGGTCAAGCCAAGTTATAGTTGGTCGTATTGGTTTAATGTTTTCATCTAAAAAAGCATAAGTTCCACGAATAGAAGTTATAGACATAGCAATAATGTCATCCCATAAATCTCCTGCCTTACTTTTAAGTCCGTTAGATGCAGATACAACTGCACTCCAATACTCTTCTGTTTCCTTTTCAGCATATCCAACTTTTTCAGAATAAAATGGTTCTGTTTCTACTTTATAAGAACATACGGCATCGCCTTTTTTATTAAACAAAAACGCACGTGTACTTTGCGTTCCAACATCAAACACTAAAACCAAAGGCTCACCCATACATTATCTCCTGTATAATTTTAATTAATTATAATTATTATAACATATTCTTTATAAAAAAGTAAACATTTTTATAATATTAATTTTATTAACTAATCGTCACAACAATAAAAACAACAAAAATCCCTCAAAAATCGCTATTAATTTGTATATTTACTAAATAAAACAAAAAAAGCAAGTATTAAAACTTGCTTTTTTTGCTGTTAAAAAACTTTACATTATTTTTTTTACATAATCCCAAATACTTGCTTTTTTAATTTCCTCTGCGGCTAAAACATCACACACAGCAACTTTCTTTCCGTCCACTACTGCATAAACTTCACCAATTTTATCTCCGCATTTTACAGGTGCTTTTATACTATCAGGAATACTATATTCCAACTTAGCCTTATTTTCACCTTTTGACTGCAACACACTTAAATCAGTTTTTGCCATTACACTTAGTTTATCTTTTTTACCACCACTAACTTTAACATCTATGCTTAGTGGCGAACCAGATTTGACAAGTACCACTTTGCTAAAGTTGTTAAAAGAGTAATTAAACAAACTTGACATTGCTCTAAATCTTTCCTTTGAGTCATTTGCACCAAGTACACTTCCTACAACTCTCATACCATTTCTTGTAGCAGTACCAGCAAGGCAAAATTTAGCACTATCTGTGTAACCTGTTTTGCCACCATCACAACCTTTATAATGTCTTATAAGTTTATTTGTGTTAGCCATTTGAGTTACTCTACCAGATGGATGAGTGTAATCTTCTAGCCAAACTGTAGAATAGTTATAATACTCTTTATGCTTTGCAAGTTCCCTCATCATACAAGTTACATCTTTTGCTGTAGAATACTGTTCCTCCTTAGTTGGATAACCTGTTGCATTTGCAAACAAAGTATCATTCATTCCAAGGCTTTTGGCTTTGCTGTTCATTACATTAGTAAATGACATTTCATCACCAGCAATAAGTTCTGCAACAGCAACAGATGCGTCATTTGCACTCATTGTTACAATACCTTTAATTAAATCTGATAAAGGGTACTCTGCACCTTCATCAAGAAACATTTCTGACCCTACTTGCTTTGCAGCCTCATGTGAGATAGTAACTTTTTGGTCTAATGCCAATTTACCATTATCCACATTTTCAAAAGCAAGCAATAAAGTCATAATCTTTACCATACTTGCAATAGGTTTTTTATCATTTTCGCCTTTTGCATACAATACTCTGCCACTATCATAATCAACCATATAACAATTGTCAGAGCCGATAACTTGTTCTTTTACAGTCATACCAGTGCAACTAAAAATAGCACACATAGAAACTAATAAAATCAAGCAATAAAAAAACTTCTTCATCATCTCACCTCTACTTACTTGTAGTTTGTGATAATTAAAAGAAGTTATACGTAATAAATATAAACTATTAAAACTAAATAAAAAAATTATTTTTTTACTATTTTAACTTTTATAATTTTATTTTTATCACTGTTATTTTTATTTTTTTGCTTTGGTACAGATTTGCTATTTAATTCCTTAATCTTACCTATCCCGCTCATTATCCTATCACGTTTAACAAACAAATTATCCACACTAATCTTTTGCTTTAAACTATCATCAACAATACTATGACTATTTGGATAAATATTAAGCAAATCAACAATTGTCATAGCAATTGAATTATTGCCTTGTATAGTTTTAAGATTACTATTACCACGCACCAGTTTATTATAAATGAAAATTGGATTATATTCTCTAGTAATACCGATTTTTGTAGGATTAATTCCAAAATTTCCTGTAATAAACAAAATATCTCTGTATTCAATATTGCTTATAAAATTATCCAAAAAGTTGTCAATATATTTTATAGCACCCTGCATATTTTGCTTATCACCATTCAAGCCATATTTAGCAAAATCATTAAGTTCCAATATAATTACACTGTTATCTTTGCTTGCAGTATCACAACAATTTTCTATCACCAATTTATCATCAAGATAAATTATATCTGCAATGCTATCTTGCCTTGAAGAGGCAAAAATCACATTTACATTTTTCTTTTTTAAAATATCTACAAGATTTTCCTGTGTTTGTGCACTATCATTAAAAGTTATATTACCTAAAATTTCGTTTAATCCGCTCTCAAAACTTGTATTATCAGTAAGTCCTCTACCTCTAAAACAATAACCAATTGTATTTTTATCCAAATCTTTTAAAGCAGATTTATTTATACCCAATTTAACAAAAGTAGACAAATCATTGCACTCAATTTCATCCAAAGTACAATGGTATTCTTTTTCATATTTATATATATCAGGCAAACTACCTACACCCAAACCGTTTATAACAAATAAAAAAATCCTCATATTGTGATTATACAATATAAGGATATATTTGTCAATCTATACTACAATAATAAATTTTGCTATAGATGGTATTATTATGCACAAAATAACAAGCACCAACAAATAAACTGCACATACAAACAGGATATATTTTATTATTTGTTTGTTTATATTTTTGCAAATAAAACCCGTTCCATTACAATTGGATTTATAGTACGCACATATACAACTAACTGCAATTAAACTTAATATTACTGCAATATAAAGAGGTATAGTATAAGTTATAATACAAATAAAACCAATAAACTTATCCGCAACTATTATACCTACTAATCTGCCACCAAACCTATATGCTGTGTAAAACAAAACAATGTAAGGAAGACAGGCTAAATACTTATGGTATACTGTCAGATAACATAATATCATACCAGTCAAAGATAGTATAACAATTTTAATAAATGTACCAAACAAATTAAATTGTTCATTGCTTATTAGTACAATGTAATTATACTTGCTTGTCACATTCTCTCGCAAGGAGCAAACTATTATACCCAAAATCAAACCACAAGCAATAGTTGCACTAAGGCATAGTAAATACCTTTTATGCTCTTTAATATAGCATTTTAAACATGCGATTAAATAATCTATTTTACAACGAAAACCACCTTGCATACCACAAATACAATATGCTAGTAAAATTTATAATATACCTAAATACAATTAATTTTAAAAGTTTTCAAACTTTATTTTTTCTATCATAGTGTAAATAAAGTGTTTATTTGTAGGTTTGCCTTTAACATCAGAAATAGTTGCACCAAAAGTTTGGTATAACAAATCACTATTACCAAAAAGCCAAGCATTGCTAATACTATTTTGTATATCTTTTTCAACCGTTGCAATATTTTTTCCATATTTGTCGGCTATCAATTTATAACCGACCTTAGACATAGGCTCTAAATTTTCTCCTTTTATTCCTAAAGTTATTATATCCACCAAATAATTAAATCCTATATTATTCGCTTTAAATCCATACTTTAACAAATAATCGTATACTACCATACAGCCCCCTTTTAACTTCAATTTATTTTAACATAATATCCTTGTCATTTTTTTATCAATTATGCAATATTTTGTCTAATATATAAACAAAATCTCTGTAACACAAAGTTGCAGAGATTTAATTATTTTATTTATCTATCATCCAATCTATATAAGTTCCATATCCTTTGGTGCTATCTGCCAAAAATACATGAGTAACAGCACCAACCAATTTACCTTTTTGTACTATAGGACTACCGCTCATACCTTGCACAATACCACCACATAATTTTATTAAACGTTCGTCAGTAACTCTGTACAAAATACCTTTTGGCTTATCTTTTTCTTGTTTGCAAGCCTTAATAATTTCAATATCATAATAAGTTGGTTTGCCTGTAAAAGCAGATGTTACTATTTGTGCCTTACCGGGTTTTACATTTTTATGCGAAGCAACATTTATTTTTTTCAAACTTGAAGTATCCCCTGTATATTCTCCAAAAATACCTTGTGTCTCATTAGTGTCAATAGTTCCAAGTTTTACTTCTTTTACAAGGTTACCAACAAGTTCACCCGCGCGATTTTTTTCACCTTTGTATACACTAAATACATTTGCGTCACAAATAAAACCACTTACATTAGTTGTTCCGTCTTTTTTATAAACTTCACTTATAGGGTGACCTAACGCACCATATCTACCATCTTTAGTGTCTATAAATGTCAATGTTCCTATTCCGTCTGTAGCATCTGAAACACTAAGACCTAATTTATATTCGCCAGAAATACTATCTTTTGCGGCTTTTGCAGTAGAATTAAATAAACTACCATTTCTTACAAGAGACAACTGAATGTTGTTAACATCAGCAGTTTGCATAATCTTGTTAATATCTTCAGAATTATTTACTTCTATTCCATTAATTTTTTTAAGCAAATCGCCTTTTTTAATATCACACTCACTAAGTGGAGTCTCTACACCTTCTTTTGTTACTACAGGTAAAATACCTTCTATTAATAATCCATTAGGCTTTATTTCAACACCAATTGGCTGCCCGCCTAAATAAACTTGTCTGTTTGATAAATTATCGCTTTTGTTATTGCTGGACATATTCAATAAAAATACTTGTTCACTACCACCAGTACTTCCAAGTATAAGTACCATAATTACTGCAAGCAAAATAAGAGTTATACTAAAAACAATTTTTTTTCTTGTTAAATTCACAATATCCTCCTTATACAAATAGTCTTTAGATAAAATGCCTGCACTATTCCATATAAAGATTTTATTAATTTGTAATTTTTACCAACTACAAAAATACAAAAAATATAGATATTAAAAACTACTATAAGTACTATCAAAAGTTATAAAAACTTATACTAAATTAATATAAAATGGAGTATTTTCCGCTTGCAACAAAAAAAGTACCTATCATATTTAGATAGATACTTTTAAATATTTATATTTAAATTAAATTTCTTCCTCTTCGTAAGGAGGTGGCTCTATACCATCCAATTCCAAAGGAGTTGCATCATCTTTTCTATACAACAATTTCAAACAAATTGGAGTTAAGAAACTTGATATAATAATTAGTAATACTACTGGGAACATATATTTAGCATCAATAATACCTGCATTAATACCCTTATTTGCAACTATTAGCACTACTTCGCCTCTTGCCATCATACCAAAGCCTACTCTTACAGAATCTTTTAGTGAATACTTGCACATTAATGCACCAGCACCACAACCCAATATTTTAGCAAGTAGTCCGAATACTACAAAAGCAAAACCGAATCCTAAAAGTTCCAAATTGAATGTTGAAAAATCCATTCCTATACCAATATTTGCAAAAAAGATAGGTCCAAATAACATATATGAATTAGTGTCTATCTTCTTTTCAATATATTGAGTAGATTTCATATTACTCATTACAACACCAGCAACAAAAGCGCCTGTTATTGCTGCAACACCAAATAATGCCTCTGATGCCCACGCAAAAATAAAGCAAATAACCAAACCAAAAATTGGTATTCTTCTAGTAACTGGGAATTTTTTTGATAGCCATTTGATAAGGTAATGACAAAGCACACCTGCACCAATTGCAAACACAAAGAATAATAATACTCTAACAACAGTTTCTGTTACACTAACACTGCCTTCGCTACCGCTACCATTCATACTTATAGCAACAGACAAAATTAAAATACCAATTATATCATCAAGTATAGCGGCACTCAAAATACTACTACCTACTTTGCCCTTTAGTTTTCCTAATTCTTTTAAAACTTCTACAGTAATACCAACTGAAGTTGCAGTAAGCATAATACCAAAGAATACACAATGCATAACTTCTGCTTGAGTAGTAAGAGGAGCAAACTTTTTGTCTATACCCCACCCTACAAAAAATCCAAAAGCCAAAGGTACAATAACACCAAGTAAAGTTATTACAATAGATGGCAAACCATTCTTTTTAATTTCCTTAATATTTGTATCAAGACCAGAAGAAAACATTATCATTAAAACACCGATTTGTGACAAAGCCTTTAAAACGGTATCTATTTCTGCATTTGCGCCAACTTTAATAAAACCAGTTATTGGCCCTAAAAACATACCTGCAATAAGTGCACCAACTACTTGTGGTAGTCCTAATTTACGACAAATAATACCTAACACTTTTGTAGTCAGCAATATTACACCTAAATACAAAAATAAAGTTATTACAAATTCAGTATTAAGTAAAATACTAAATGAACAAATTAAATTTTTGGACATAGGCACCTCTCTTTCTGAAATTGATTAATAATTAAACAACAAACAGATTTATATTGTACGTAAATAGTAATTAAAACATAATATTGTTTTAGTTTTTAAACCTATGACATTATACTCTTATTGATTAATATTGTCAAACCAATTACAAGTATTTTAAGCAAAAAATAAAAAATGTTGCTGACAAAAAAATCAGCAACAACTTATTTAATATTAAACAACAAAAACAATACGCAAATACAAAACTTTACCTGCGTACTGCAATATGTAAACTAAACATATAATTACTCTATATCAAAGTTTTTTAATAACTCTTTTAAAGCAATCATTTCTTCTTTAGATAAAGTAACACCTTTACCCATTTTACTTCCGTCTGGTGACCACTCTCTAATATCATATTTAGCCTCTTTGTCATTCCAACTAATAAGATTAAGTTCTTTCTTCCACCCCTTTTGAGATTCAGAAAGTGAGCCAATATTAGAAATGATTTGATAATTAAATTCAGGCATAACAACCTCCAATAGTACAACTTTATTTTATTTTAACATAATAATTAAAATATTACAATAGTTTTTATTAAAATAATATAATTTTTTTATAAATATTTATAATATTATCTATTATATTAATAATTTTTTCCTTGAATAATATAATTTTAGACAAAATAATCAATAATTTTACACATAATAAAATATGAATAGACAAAATTAGTCTTTAAACAATGTTTATTGTATAAAAAATAAATTTTAGGATATAACAAATATATCCGGAGGTAATATATGAATAAAACAAATACAAAAACATTTAACAACTTAGCAAAAGCCTATGTAGGCGAATCTTGTGCAAGAGGCAGATATCACATGCTTGCAGAATTTGCAAAAAAGAGTCAATATGTTGCAATGAGCGACATGATAAAACTAATTGAAGAAAACGAATTTCAACACTCAAGAATGATGTATAGTTTCTTATGCTCTATGTCTAAAGAAACTATTGACAATATTGATATGAACGTTGGTATACCATTTAAGGAAAAACCTAATACACTTTTGGAAAACTTAAAATTCTCTGCTGAAGACGAACAAATTGAAGCAACCAAAATTTATCCTCAATTTGAAAAAGAAGCACGTGAAGAAGGTTTTGAAGATATTGCAAACTTCTTTAAAAATCTTATTCAAGTTGAAACTTGCCACCAAAGCACTTTTGAGCAATTGTATGACCAACTAAAAAATGGTACAATGTATAAAAAGCCAAAGGCAATTAAATGGAAATGTTCTTCTTGTGGCTATGAGCATACTGCAAAAGAGGCATTTACAAACTGCCCACTATGCGGAGCACCACAAGGCACAGCCATGATACAAATAGAAGACTAATACAAAAAGTTGACTGAAACCAGTCAACTTTTTTATTTTATTACATATAAAAATTGCATTTAATACCGATTTTTGATGGGTTTTATCCATTTAAATAATAATTTAAAACTATATCAATGTACTTTATATTATTTTCTTATAGTTCCATTACCAACTGCAATATATTTTTCTGATGTCAATTGTTTTAATCCCAAAGGACCTCTTGCGTGCAATTTTTGAGTACTTATTCCAATTTCTGCACCAAAGCCAAACTGAAAACCATCTGTAAATCTTGTAGACGCATTTACATATACACAGCCAGAATCAACCTTAGTTGTAAACTTGTTAATATTGTCTTTATTATTAGAAATAATACCTTCACTATGACCTGTACTATGAGTATTTATATGCTCAATAGCCTCATCTACATTTGCCACACTTTTTACAGTAAGTAGCAAAGCCAAGTGCTCTTCGTAGTAATCTTCTTCGCTTGCAAGTTGTACATTTTTATAGTACTTTGCACACTCTTTATCACATTTAATAGAAACACCTGCTTTTTCCAATTCTGCAAATAATACTGGTACTGCCTTAGGCAAAATATCTTTATTAATCAATAATTGTTCCAAAGCATTACAAACTGTTGGACGTTGTACCTTTGCATTCAAAATAACTTTACTTGCTATATCCAAGTCTGCGTCACTATCCACATAAATATGACAATTACCGCCACTACTTGCAATAACTGGCATAGTAGCATTTTCCAAAACCAATTTTTTTAGTTTGTCGCCACCACGTGGTATAATAACATCAATATAATCACCTTGTTTTAGCATAGCGGTAGTAAGACTTCTATCAGTATCATTTACAAACTGAATAAAGTCACTACTCTCCCCAATACTTTGGATAGCATCTTTCATTACATTGTATAAGGCTCTGTTGCTATTAATAGCATCACTACCACCACGCAAAATTACTGCATTTCCAGTTTTTATACAAAGACCAGCAACATCTATAGTAACATTAGGTCTTGCCTCATAAATTACACCAATAACACCCAAAGGTGCACGAACTTTGCTTATTTCTAGTCCACTTTCAGTAGTCCATTTTTCCACAATTTCACCAACAGGGTCAGGAAGTTTTACAATTTCCATAATTCCATCGCTCATGGTTTTAATACGACTTTCTGTTAAAGTAAGTCTATCCAAAAAGGTATTATCTTTACCTATTAAATTATTGATATCTTTTTTATTTTCAGCCAAAATATAATCTTTATTGCTTAAAATACTACTAGCAATAGCGGTTAAAATTTTATTCTTTTTATCTTCCGCCATTCCACCAAGATTATAACTGGCTTGTTTTGCACTTACACAAAGTGCTTTAATATCCAACATTATTCTTCGTCCTCATCTTCTAATTCTGCATTGTGATATACATTTTGAACATCGTCATTATCTTCTAGCATATCTATTAATCTTCTAACTTTTGCTGCTGTAGCCTCGTCTGGAGTTACAGTATTTTGAGGTATCATACTTATGCTTGCCTCCAAAACAACCAAGTTTGGATTTGCTTCAATCGCTTGATTAACTTCGCTAAATGATGCTGGGTCAGTATAAATTTCGCAAACACCGTCACCTATTTGAACATCATCTGCACCTGCCTCCAAAGCAATTTCCATTATCTCATCTTCGTCATGATTTTCCATATCCACAACTATAAGCCCTTTTTTATCAAACATATAAGATACACAACCACTTGTACCCATTTGACCGCCACATTTATCAAAGTGGTGTCTTATATCACCAGCAGTACGATTTTTATTATCAGTCAATGTTTCAACGATTACAGCAACACCGCCTGCAGCATATCCTTCATAAACATTCTCCTCATAGTTAATACTACCAAGTTCACCACTTGCTTTTTTAATACTTCTTGTAATATTATCATTAGGCATATTGTTTGCCTTTGCTTTTGCAATTACATCACGTAATCTGCTATTACTATCTGGGTCTGGTCCGCCATTTTTAACAGCAACAGCAATTTCTCTACCGATTTTAGTAAATACATTTGCTCTTTTTGCATCATTAGCACCTTTTTTTCTTTTAATATTAGCCCATTTACTATGTCCTGACATATTTTTGTCCTCCGAAATTATCTTTATTATCAAATTACTTTTTTACAATTATATCACAAAAATTTTGATTAATCAATACACTTACATTTAAATTTATTTTTTATATAAAATAAAATATAAATTATTCTAAAATCTTGTTTTGTATCAATTATTTACCAAATGATACAAAGCAATGCTCAAGGATACACCTGCATTTAAAGATTCCATATTTTTACTCATAGGTAAAGAAATTATTCTATCAGCACCCTCTCTCATCTCTTTTGAAACTCCGCGCGATTCGTTGCCTACAAGTAACGCAAAGTTTTTAGGAATATTTTGCATTGCATACAAATTTTCGCCTGCCATATCTAGCACAAATAACTCTGAGTTCAAGTCACTTTTTGATTGCAATTTTTTGACATTTACAAAAAATATCCCACCCATAGAACTTCTTACCACTTTAGGTGAATACAAATCAACACACTCACCATAGCAATAAATTGTAGTTATTCCACATGCAACTGCAGTCCTAATTATAGTACCAGCATTACCGGGGTCACTTAAATTATCAAGAACAATACATTTATTATCATTTATATCATCACAAACAGGCATATTGCAAACAGCAACTACTCCACTAGGCGACTTAGTATCACTTATTCCCTCAATTACTTTGTTTGCAACCAAATAAATATTACTGCATTTATCAGTTATATTTTTATATTTTTCAAAAGTTTCTACAGTCATAAACAAACTATCAATATATTTGTTAGGAATATCTTTTACAATATTAACACCTTCTGCAACAAATTTTTGCAACAAATATCTATCTTTTTTTGAATTTAAAAGTTTTTTAATCTCTTGCACTTTTGCATTGCTAGTGCTTGTTATTTTTTCCATACCTACTATACTACCCGTATTAATTATTTTTGCAATTATAATTTGTATTAATCAATTAAAAATTCCTAAAAATCAATTAAAACCTTCAAATCAATTGAAGGTTTTAATAATAATTACTTTGAAAGTTTTGCTTTTTCGCAAAGTGCAGTAAATCCTGCAGCATCATTTACAGCCATATCAGCCAAAACCTTACGGTTAAGATTAATTTCGTTAAGTTTTAAACCATGCATTAAAGTGCTGTAAGTTAATCCGTTCATACGAGCGGCAGCATTGATACGAGCAATCCAAAGTTGTCTGAACTCTCTTTTCTTAAGTTTTCTACCAACGTAAGCATAATTACCAGATTTCATTACTGCTTGACGCGCTACTCTGTAAAGTTTGCTTTTTGCACCAAAGTAACCTTTGGCTTGTTTCATTATTTTTCTACGCTTTTTAATTGCGTTTACACCTCTTTTAATTCTCATTATTCAATACCTCCAACCTATTAACTATAAGGAAGAATCTTCTTAACTGTCTTTGCTTGAGTCTCAGACACGTAAGTCGCTTTCCTTAAATTACGTTTTCTCTTTGTTTCTTTCTTAGTTAAAATATGGCTTTTTTGCTCTTTTGATTTTACCATTTTTAGTAAATCTAAAACGTTTACCGGCACCGCTGTGTGATTTTACCTTTGGCATAATACCTTCCTCCAATATATTATTATAAAATTATTTTTTAATGTTTGATGCGATAATCATAGAAATATTTCTGCCATCTAAATTAGGCTCTTTTTCCATAACACCGTTATCTTTAACAAGTTCAAAAAACTCTTCCATTACTTTAACAGCAATTTCAGGTCTTGCCATTTGTCTACCCTTTAACTTAATAGACGCACGAACTTTATCACCTGCTTTCAAAAATTTGTTTGCGTTATTTGCTTTAGTTTTCATATCGTTAGTATCAATAGTCGCAGATAACCAAATTTCCTTAAGTTCCACAATTTTTTCTTTTTGTGCTTTCTTTTGTTCTTTAACTTTTTTTATTTGCTCATACTTAAATCTGCCATAATCCATAATTTTTGCTACAGGCGGATTACTTGTTGTAGAAATCAAAACAATATCCAAACCTGCATTGTATGCCATATCTTTAGCAGAATTAGTTGGCACAATACCCAACTGTTCACCATTTTCGCCAATCAGTCTTACTTCTTTAACTCTGATTTGGTCATTTATAATATGCTCTTTATTAATAATTATGCCCTCCCGCAAATAAAAAAATAAAGTGGATAACAAACTAAAGTTATCCACTATTAATACAACATTAAAAATTTTAACCTATTAATATTGATTACCTTGTATGCTTAATTGCTACAGGTGAGAAAATAACTTCTGCTTGTTATCAATATATTATCATAGCAAATTTATTATGTCAAGCATTTTTATTAAATTTATCAACTTTTTAAATAAAAATCAATATCTCAATTGATTTTAAAACAAATTTATTAAATAAAAACTTTTACTATTTTTTTAGCGCATTTTTTGCTTGGGCAGGTATTTCCAATTTATCACAACCTATAACGTATTTCATATCATAATCTTTTTTACTATTAAGGTCTTCTTTGTAAACACCCATCCTGGATACTTTGCCAAAAATTGCAGAGTGCAGAACTCCTTAGGACAAAGCTGTATTTCTTTTCCAGATAATTTTATATAAAACTCACCTAAATCTTCAGATATTGAGTGATACCATTCATCTTTTTTCGCAAAACTTTTATCAAATACATCACCAATTATCTCTTTTAGTTCTTCCGGATTACCAACTAAAGTTTCTATTACTTTCATTAAAGTAAAATCTTCACCATTTTCTTCTTTATATTCACTCAAACTGCCTGTAGTAGCCTCCCATACAACTGGAGAACTTCCTTCTTTTATACCCATATAGCAATTAAATTTATCGCCAACAATTTCATAAATATAAGTATATTCGCTACCTGCAATTGATTTATCTTTAATAATCAAAGTATCTCCGTTTATTAAACATTCTGCACTAGCAGTATAGTAGGCTTTTGCTTCTGCTTTTTCCCACTTATCCAAAAAATCAACTGGATTTTTTGGTGAACAGCCAACAAGCATCACACACATAGTAACTGCAATTAATGCAATTGCAATAACCAAAACAACTTTCTTTTTCATAATTCTTCCCCCAAAAATTTAAATTTTTATAATAATAAACTAAATTACTTAAGTTTAATTACTATCTTATTAATTCACTTTTCAATTTTAATAAAAAGTGTTTATCTGTCAGTAAATGTATACATTTTCTGACAAATAATATTGACAAATTTTTATCTGTATGTTATACTAAAAATACAAAAAATATTCAAATAAATACAATTTTAAAACTATTGTTTATAAAAATTAAGCTTTAAAAAAGTGTCAGAAAAAGTATACATTTTCTGACTCTTTTTTTACTTTTTGTTACTTTTTTAATTATTAAAATATTTTCAACTCTTTAACTTCTTTCAAAACTTGGTTAATAAAATCATTTTCAGACATTAAACTAGAGTTTTCTTCTCCTCTACGTCTAACACTAACATTACCACTCTCAGCCTCTTTATCACCAATAACTGCAATATA
>CAJTNW010000034.1 GCA_910577795.1 uncultured Christensenella sp. | reverse complement strand
GCAAAAGCTTTTAGTATAAATTTTCCTGATATAAACATGCAAAATATAGATATTAGGGATTTGGAAGAAGAAAAAATTATAGATTTAATAGGAGAAGAATCCGTAGATTTAATTGTAGGCGGCCCTCCTTGTCAATCTTTTAGCACTATTGGACAACGTCGATTTGATGACAAAGCAAAACTTTATGAAGAATATTTAAGAATTTTAAAAATCGTAAAACCTAAAATGTTTTTGTTTGAAAATGTTAAAGGATTACTTTCAATGAAAGAAATATTTTATGCAACAGATGATAATGGGAATGTTAAGTTTTGTGAAGAAAAATTTGAACGGAATGGAAAAATTATCAGCAAAAGGCATCCACAAGTGTCTGGATATGGAGAATTAATTATTGATAAAATAAAAAATCAATTTGCAGAAATTGAAGGTGACTTGGGATACGAAATAAATTATAAAGTGATTAATGCTGTTGATTTTGGAGTCCCACAATTTCGAGAAAGAGTATTTATTATTGGAACTAGAAAAGATTTAAAATTGAAATGGAATTGGAATTTTGATTTTGAAAAATCAAGAAGGATTTCTATTAAAGAAGCAATTTCTGATTTCCCAAAGTTGAAAGAAAATGAAAATTTAACAGAATACACTGTTGAACCTCAAAATAATTATCAAATTATGATGAGAAAGAATAGCAATAGTATTTCACAGCATTTTTGTGGAAAGTATGGAGATAAAATTAGAACTGTTATTGAGAATGTTGGGCAAGGTCAAGGGAAAAATGACTTTAATGCATTAGTTGAAAAAGGGATGGTAGATAAAAGATATTTTTTAACATCTGGGTATGCAAATACATATGGCAGATTAATTGAAAATCAGCCATCAACAACAATTACTAATAATTTATGTACTCCTTCTGGACTTAGATGTATCCACTATGAGCAAAATAGATCCTTAAGTCCACGTGAAGGTGCAAGAATTCAATCTTTTCCTGATTGGTTTCAATTTTATGGTTCTAAAGCTGATGTAACTACACAAATAGGAAATGCAGTACCACCTCTTTTAGCAATTGCAATTGCAGAAAAAATTAAAAAATTCTTAGGAGAATGAGAAGATGACTGATGAAAAAATACCTTTTAAACTGGGATATGAAGCACTTTCCTTATTAGGTAAGGGGATGTACTCAAATGTTTGGGCAGCATTATCAGAACTTATTGCTAATGGCATAGATGCACATGCTGAAAATGTGTATGTTTTTATTGATATGTCTAATAAGAGTCATTCCATAATCGAAATTTTAGATGATGGAGATGGAATGTCTATTGATGAGATTAAAGATAGATATGTAGTTATTGGCCAAAATAAAAGAGAGAATGCTGTAGATGCACATTCTTTAATGGGACGAAAAGGAATAGGAAAATTGGCAGCATTATTTCTAACTGATAAATTTGAATTTTTAACTTGTAAAAATTATGCTGAAGAGACATGTTGGCAATTTGATTTTACCGATCATTCAAACGAATTTCCTACATTAGTTAGAATTGATTCTGCTAAGTTTTTCTTGAGGGAACTATTTTTAAAAAAGAAAAAAGGCACATTGTTGAAATTGTGTGATGTCAATTTGACAAATATGGCCGAAGAAGCTATCAATGCTTTGTCTCTTATAATGGCTAATTATTTTATATATGAAAATATGACAAATGTTAAAGTACAATTTTTTCCAAAATTTAAGTGCTCTGATGTCATTGATTTTAACAAACCTGTTGTAATGGATAAAAAAGTTGCTTTTAATAATATGATGGCAATTATATCAAACAACGAAATTGGAATTAGTGATTTTAAAATGCCATTAAAATATGGTGAATCTTTTGCTAAGGAATTTTTAACAAAAACAAGACAAACTGAAAGGTTTGAAGTAATACCTGATACTAAAGGCATTTATACTATAGAAAATAACGGAAAAAAAATAGATATACCATATGAGTTAAAAGGGTGGATAGGTATTCATGCAAGTATAAAAGTAAAAGAAGCACAACTTAATGATGAAAATTTTATTAAAAATCAATATTATAATCCAAATAAATTGCGTTTATATATTAGGAATAAACTTGCAGTTGAAGATTTTTTAGGTTATATAAAAAATACTCAACAAGGCGTCAATTATATTGAAGGGGAAATTTCATTTGATTTATTAGATGCGAATCAACTTAATGATATAACCACTTCTAATAGGCAAGATGTTGATATTCATGACCCAAGAGTAGCATTATTAATTAAAATTGTTAAAAAATTGGTGTCTAAATTAATTAAAATTAGAAATGATTTTACAGAGGAAGTTTCAAATGAAAATCAGCGCCGAAAAACGATTTTGGAGAATAATGCGAAGAAACAGGCACAAATATCAATACAAAATGATTTGCATAATATGGGAATGAGTCAACAGCAAAGCAATAATATTATAGCATCTGTTACTAGTAAATTAAAGGGAACAATCAATGCCGAAGCAAAAGAAATATTTAAATTATTTATATCACATTCTGCGGAGGATAAACGATTTTCTGATTTTATTTATTATATTTTACGTAAAAAAGGAGCATTAGAAAAAGATATTTTTTATACAACTCATGAAGTAACCGCTAATTCAAGGTTGGCTGATAATATTAAAGAAAATATTGCGGAAACAAATGAAATGGTTTTATTCTTAGATAGTGTTAATTCTAGGCGCAGTCAATATTGTATGTTTGAAGGTGGTGCCTTTTGGGCGACACGCGGTATCGAAAATTGTATTCACATACATTTTGATACTAGTTGGATACCAGATTATATTAAAGATTCTGGAGTTTACCATGTTCCTTTAAATTGTGGTAAAAATTTGACGATTGCAGCATTTGAATTAACATCAAAAAAATATAATGAACTTGCTAAAATTCTAAATGTAGCAATAGAACATATCAATAAGAGTTCGACTCATATTGTGAACAAAATTCCTCTTTTTGAACATGTTGATTTCCCACCAGAATTAGAAATGCAAAAAAATGGCGAGTCTATTTTTGATTATATGGATAAAGAATTTGTAGAGTACTGGAACTATTATGTAATACAAGGTGAAACGGAAATTAATAAACGCTCAAAAGAAGAATACTTGAATGATTACAATATGACTGTTTTAAAAATGTAATATGTAATTTATCTAATTTCATCCGTTTTTTGAATCGTATGCATAATGTGTGCGCTTCAAAATAAAAGTGAATTTTGGCAAAATCATGAAATTTAATTTCTTTAATATATTTTAGAAATTTTTAAAGAAATAGATCATTTGTCACTTTTCACGCGACACACTTACAAAAATGACACATTTCACGCTACATACACACACCAAACCTAATCCGAACCACTTTTTGTGGTATCGTGGTTAGGTTTTTCTTTTTATTAGTTTAACATAGTGTTGATAATTCTGCTAAGCGGTGCGTTTTGTTATATCAAACACTGCTACAGTGTCACAAGTCCTACGATATGATGAATGTTGTTTAAATTCGCTGTTTATGGGCAATGCTTTTTAGTATTTTTATGCTATAATAATGTTACTGGACATAAGGAGGTATTCATTATGGATATGCAAAAAATCGGTGCTTTTTTATCTGAATTGCGAAAAGAAAAAAATCTTACGCAAAATGAATTGGGCGAACAAATAGGTGTAACAAATAAAACCATTTCACGTTGGGAAAACGGAAATTATTTACCGCCTGTTGAAATGCTACAAATTTTAAGTGAATTTTATGATGTAAGCATAAATGAAATATTAAATGGTGAACGGATAAACGATAGAGATTATAAAAATGTTTCAGAAGAAAACGTAAAATATGCACTAAACAGAAGCAATGTTATAATACATAAGCACAAAAAAATTATGAGTTGGATTATTGCAATTGTTGTGGCTTTAATATATATTGTAATTAGTTTAATATCACAAAAATGGCAATACACTTGGATTGTTTGGGTTGTGTATTGCACATATCGCATAGTCGAAAGTATTATCAATCACCTATTACATATTCACGTTAAGTCTAAATAGAAATTCGTTTTAGTTTTTTACCACTTCACCTTTTAAAACCTTAACCAAGTTAGTTGGTTAAGGTTTTTTATATTGACAATATTATAGCGATATGATATATTAAAAATGTGATTTGTTTAATTGAAAATGAAGTATTTTAAATTAACATTTATTCAGTTATGGTGTTAGAATTTAATGTTATATAGATTTTAATCATTTTGTTTTGAGGGGTAAAAAATGGAAAAAGCACTTAAAAAAGAAAAAAGTTGGAAAGACTATCTGACAGTAACCAACTTTATGATAGTGATTTTACTGATTTTTTATCTGTTAGATAAATATCTTCCTTTGCCTAAAGGTTACACCGGTTTTAATTGTTGGGATAATGAACTACCGCCAGCGGTTAACTATATTTTTGGTTGGTGTGGCGGACTTTTAATGAATTCAATGGCAGTGTGCGAGACTATTGCTGGAGGGATGGATGTATATCGTCAATTTACTTGTATGTTCTTACATGCGGATATATTGCATTTAATTGCAAATCTTATTGGGCTATATTTTATTGGTAACTATGCTGAAAAGAAATATGGTTGGTGGCTTACATATATAATTTATTTGTTAGTTGGGTTTATGCAATATTTAATAACTGACCCTATATTTGCTGCTATAGCACCTGAAAAATTTGCAGAAATTTATGCAATGCCAAGTTGTGGTGCATCTGGAGGAATTTTTGCTCTTATAGGCGCTTCGCTTGCGGCATTATTTTTTGATATAAAAAGTCTTAAACAAATAGGTAAACCAACTTTGATTATTTCTGCAATTTACGGAGTGCTTACTACTTATGTGGCAAGTTTTGGTTGGACAACCATTTGCCACAATGTTTCTTTAATATTAGGTTTGGTTTTTGGTGTTGTATTAATACTACCATTTTTCTTATTAAAAAAAGGTAAATTTGCTATCACCAATAAATCAAATATTGATAAAGAATATTAATTTAAATATTAAGTTATATATATTTTTTTCAAAGAGGTAGTTTATGAAGGACGGCGATTATCATTGCGAAGTGTATTGGCCAAATGATATACAAGTGCAAATAGACAAGACTTTAAATTCTGGATTACACTTGCAATTTAGTGCCCACGCAATAAATAATAAATTTGAACGCAAAATTTCTACTAGTAATATTACAATTGAAAAACTTAAAAATGGTATTTGTTTTGAAGCCACAGTTAAAAATAATAAGGTAACTAAATTTGTTATACGATATGGATTTAATGATATTTATGATTTATCTTCTGTATGGATGCCTAAATCTGACTGCTTATTTTGTAAAACGATTTGGCTAAATAAAAAGGATGATAAACACGAAACTCTTATCAAAAATAATTATGTGACATATAATTATGAAAATGATATACAGCACATTTCGATTAGAATAGGCGATTTAATAAATAATAGTAAAAATAATAAATAAAAGTTGGTTTTATATTAAAGTAATTGATAATAGTATATGAATTTTTGTAATCAATAGTAGAGTGTGGATAGGTGTAAGTTTATGGCAATGTGGAATCCGTGGCGGGGGTGTAAAAAATGTAGTGATGGTTGTTTGCATTGCTATATCCATAAAGGTGATTTTAAAAGGAATGTTGACACTAATGACATTGTAAAAACAAAAGATTTTTATAAGCCTACGGAAAAATTGAAAAATGGAAATTATAAAATGAAGTCTGGAATTGTATATCTATGTTTTTCTACTGATTTTTTAATTGAAGAAGCAGATGCTTGGCGGCTTAGTTGCTGGGAAATGATAAAAGAGAGACAAGACTGCACTTTTTTATTTTTAACAAAAAGAATTGATAGATTTTTGAATTGTATTCCTAACGACTGGGGTGACGGATATGACAATGTGGTTGTTGGGTGCACAATAGAAAATCAAAAAACTGCTGATTATAAATTATCCATATTTAAGGATTTGCCAATAAAACTTAAATGTATAACAGCACAGCCATTATTAGAAAATATTGATATTGAAAAATATCTTGATGATATAGAATTAGTTATTGTTGGTGGGGAGTCTGATTTAAACGCAAGACCATTAGATTATAATTGGGTGCTTAATATTAGAGAGCAGTGTATAAGAAAAAATGTCAATTTTGAATTTAGACAATGTGGCACATATTTTATAAAAGATGGAAAACAATATAAACTGCAAACGAAAGATTTAATTAAACAAGCAAAATTAGCAAATATAGACTATAATAGTAATAATTAATTTAAGTAAATGGCTAGTAATTTATTATTTTATCTAAGTAAATATTAATTTTATTTTATATCTTGTAAATACTATAAAGTGCCTATAATTTGACAGTTTATTTTATATACTTGAAAATATGACGTGTTTATGGTATAATAAATTAATTATATTTAGAAAGATTTATAAAAATAAAGTCTAATATGATAATTATTATTTACATATTAACCTAAAACGATTGATTTTAATAATGGAATGAATGAGCAATATGTAAGTAAAGAAAGGTAATATATGGAGTATATATGAGAAAATTTGGGGATTTTAGTGAACTTAGTGAGCAAACAGCAAAAAATATTGGAATTATTATTGCAGAAATAGAAAGAGCGAATATTGATTGTTCTATTTTTTATGGATATCCATTAATTGAATTGGATAATACGTCAACTATTATGAAATGCTGTATTATAAGCCAAAATGGAATTTTAATTTTAAATGATTCTGAACAAGAACAGAAAGTATATCATAGACATATTTTAAAAACAATTTTGGATTGTCAAACCATTAGTGATTTAGTAATGGATTCGAAAAATAAATTAATTCAATTTAAAGATTGTAATAATATTAAGGATATTTTAGAAGAATTAAATAAAGATATTAAGATATTGAGTACGCAAGATGTTGATTTATTAGTTGCCGTTATTCAAAAAGCATTTAATCTTTCAAAATTTGATAATCGTCAAATTAAAGTAAGTAATTCTTTAGGTTCAATTATAAAAAGAAGGAATAATAAAATAAATATTTTAGATGAGGAACAGTTCCAAACAATTTATAAAACACAAACAGAACATGCTAGAATTAGAGGTTTAGCTGGCAGTGGCAAGACTATTCTTTTAGTAAAAAAAATGGCATATTTGCATTATAGAAATCCAGAATTAAAAATGGTTTATGTGTTTTATACTATTTCTCTAAAACAGTTTGTGGAAAAATTATTCTATAAGTTTTATAAAGAATTTGAAAAGTATAAAGAACCTGATATGACTAAAATTAGTTTTTTGCATTCTTGGGGAAACAAGAATATGGATGGTTTTTATTCAATTATATGTAAGAAATTTAATATTGTTAGAAAAACTATTGGAGATGTTTATAATAAATCTGATAAATTTGGTGCAGTATGTATGGATTTGTTAGAACAAATAAAAAATATAGATATTGGAATGTATGACTACATATTTTTAGATGAAGCACAAGATTTTACTTTAGGATTTTATAAATTAGCTTTAAAAGCTTTAAAACCAACTGGTAAATTTATTTATGCTTATGATGAGTTGCAGTCTCTTAATGTGGAAACTAAAATGCCAAGTAAAAATAGCATTTTTGGAAAGAAAAAATGTGAAGATATTAATTTGCCAATTTGTTATAGAACTCCTAAGGAAATATTAGTCACTGCACATGCTTTAGGTTTGGGTATTTACAAAACTAAAGAAGATGGTTCCCCAGATATGGTAAATATGATTCAAGATACTGCTACATGGGAAGCAATCGGATATGAAGTTGTTGAAGGACAATTGACTTTTGGTAAACCTGTTACATTAACTCGTAAAGATGTCATAGACGATAAGTGTTCAGATAGTGTAATCATCCTTGAAAAATTAAATGAGGAAGAACAATACAAATATGTATGTCATGAAATATTAGAATTAATAGAAAACCAAGATGTTTCGCCTGAAGATATTATGATAATTGATTTGGATTCGATAAATCTAAATGATGATTTTTTAATATTTAGAAAAATTTTAACTGAAAGAGCATGGGATGAAACGAGTGAAATATGGAAATGCAATGTTAATTTGGTTAATAAAGATAATGCCATTAAATTTCGTATTAATGGAAGTATTCCTTTTACAACAATATTTAGGGCTAAAGGTAATGAAGCAAACATTGTATTTATTATAAACGCACACAAATTACAATCTATTTCAACTTATACGCGAAATCGTATTTTTACAGCAATGACAAGGGCTCGATTCAAAGTATATTTATTAGGTACATCAAATATGCAGTCTTATATTAACGAAGCAGAAATTGTAAGGAATAATGATTATAAATTATCATTTGTTTATCCAACAAAGGCAGAATTGCAAACAATGTCGACAATTGCTAAAACAGAAATACAGTCTGCTAAAGATTATGAGAATTTTATTGACCTATTTAAACATTTAAAAAATAATCCTGCTTTGTTAAAAGAAATACTTGTGGAACAATTGGGTGTTGGGGTAATAGAAGAAATTATTGAATTAATGCAAGAGAATAATGAAGAAGAATAACAAAAATAGTGATAAAAAACAAATCCTATCTGAATGGCGATGGATTTATGCGAATTTTCCAAAATTTGATTTAATAAATGATGCTAAAATGCCTAGTGACCATTCTGCAACTTTAGGACATAAGTTTGATCATTTTAAACGTAAAAATTATAAAAGTGCATACAATACTGCATTAGAAGATGAAAGTTATTCAATATATCTTAACGATGATTCAATAATTTATTTTTATTATATTTTTGATGTTAATGAAAAAGTTGTAGGACATAATTTGGCATATGTTCCTCCACCTAATAATTACAATTTTTTGGATGAGGAAATTTCCATTTCTAAATATTTGCGTGTAGATTATGATAAAACAGGATACAAAAGTATAATTCATACTTTAGTTCACTTACATATTGGTATAGATAATCCAGAATTTCGTATTCCTATAAGCCATTATTTATCGCCATTTGATTTTTTATATATAATATTAAAATATATGTATCATAATGAACAAGATATTGTTGATAAATTGGTTACTAATAAACAAAAAGATTGTTTGCTTACAAATGAAGAAAGCGATAAATTAAGAATTATTTTTGGAAATTAATTTTATATTTCTTAATTAATATTCGTTTTATGCCTAATTGAATTTAGAGAGTTAAGGAAAATTTTTACTTCAAAGAGTTTCATATAAATGAATTCCTATTAGTAGTTTTAAGCAATTTATGAAATTATTTATATTTTTATAATATAGTATATTGAATAATAGAATGAAAAGATAGATGCAAACTACATCTATTAATGACTTTATAAGTTAAATTAATAGATTTTGATATCGTAATTTTGTAAAAAGAAATAAGGACTCAATCCTTGTTCTTTTTTATATTTTATAGTTGAAACTATATAAATTTATATGTTATAATTACGTTGCAAATAGCAGCGGGAAAATTAATTTTAAGAGGTATGACAAATGAAAGATAAAGCATTGGTTGTAATTGATATTCAAAATGATATTACAAAAAACTACAGAGAAATAATTGATAATATTAATAAGGCTATTGACTGGGCGAGTAGTAACAATTTGCATATAATATATATAAAACATAACAATTTGACTGTTGGTACAAGAACTTTTAAACCTAATACACGTGGTGCAGAGTTAGTGCCGGAGTTGAAAGTTGTATCTGAGAATATATTTGTTAAAAGCAAAAGTAACGCATTGACAAGTGAAGATTTTGCAAATTTTATTAATGAAAATGATATAAAAGAGTTTTATATAACAGGTGCAGATGCTTGTTGTTGTGTTAAGTCTACTTGCTATAATATGGCAAAGAAAGGCTATGAAGTTAATGTATTATCTGACTGTATTACAAGTTATGATAAAAAGAAAATCCCCGAAATGTTAAACTACTATGAACGTAATGGTTGTAGCATACAAACATTAAAAGACATTATTTAGAATATATATTAATATTTAAACAAGTGTATCTTGATTTGTTATTGCAATATTTAGTTGAAATTTGTTTTTATATATGTAAAAATAAAAATTAAATAAAGGGAGTATTAGGTATTTTATGAATAAAGGAAAAATTATTCTTTATACATTTGTCGGAATATGTATTGCCTATGGTATAGCAGTTATTATATTTTGCTTAGTAAATGCCAGCAGTGTTATTAGTGGAATTATTAGCATTATTCCTGTTTTGCTTTTTGGCGGTGTATTTAGTGCAATATTAATTATTTCTGCAAAAGGTGCTTGGGGTAGTGTATTAAATAAATTTGGACATAAGCACGAAGCAAAGGCATACGATGCTGCAGTTAAAAATATTGATGACGAAAATGAAAAATTTAAAAACATTGTCAAAACCCACAAATATAAAAAAAGCGCCAGTGTTAAAGCAGATAAAAAGTCAAATAAAATAATTATTAGCGAAGAAGAGTATGATTCTTATCTTGTAGACCGCAGAAAATATACAATAAAACGTATTTTTGCTAGTATTTTAATTTTGATAATAGGTGTTGCTTTATTTTTTGTTTTTTATTCTGTTAATAATAGTCATATAAAAAAAGCATCAAATCCCAATTGGATAGAAACAACTGCTAAAGTTGAATATGTAGATGTAAGAGATAGTGATAAACAAGTTTTAAGATTTGTATATTGGGTGTATAATGAAGAAACTAACATAAATAAAGGTTATATTTTTGATGACACAACTATAACAGGAGTAAATTATATAGAGGGAAGAACTATAACAATTTATTATAGTAAGCATAATCCGGAAATTACTTGGCAAAAGTCAAATTCGGGAATGATGATTAGTTTAGCAGTTATTTGTTTAAGTTTTGCAATAATTGTAGCAGTATTGAACCTTATTACTTCAGTTGAGGTTGCAAGAGATATAGGTGTTGGAGGAATATTCCTTACATTTGCTTATGGCTTTATTTTTTTAATTGCTGTAACTAGAGGTTTTAACTTTATTGAAATGCTGCTAAGTGGAGTTGCACCTTATGCGTTAATTATGTTTGCATTTTTGGGAATTTATTGTATTGCTTATGGTATTTTTGTTGGAATAAAAAGATTTTATATTTGGAAGATATGGAGAGTAAATAAAAAATATGAAAAAGTATGAAGATAAATATGTAAGACAAATTAAAAAATATGATACAAAAATGGAAGAATTACTAAATAGTGATTCCGAAAAAGAGGAAGTACATAAACAAATTGATGATACTCAAATTGAAGAGATTAATCAACATGTGGATTCTAAACCAGCAAAAAAAATTAGAGGTGCTAATATTTTGGTATTAATTATAACATTTGTTTTTGCAGTCGCAGGAGTATTTTTATTATACACAGGTGTTGTAAATGTTATAAAACAAACGAAATATGAAGAGGTAGAGGCTACAATTATATCTGTTAGAACATATTGGAAAACTGATAAAGAGGATGGCAGTGTGACGTTGATGGCTGTACCTACGTATGAGTATTATGTAGATGGCATTAGATATGAGATTGAAAGTGAAGTTTCTACTAGTGCAAATATTGCTCCTGCTGTTGGTGATAAAGTAACCATAAAATATAATCCAGAAAAACCTTCTGAGATAATGTCTGCTAGTTGGATAGTTATTATGTTTTTTGTTATGGGTATTGCATTTTTTGCAATGGGAACAATCGTTTTTGTGCGTACACTTTTAGGAAAAATACAGTGGGTGCATGATGAGGGACGACGTCGTAGAAAAATTAAATTTGGGAGTTATTAATGAAAAAATATATTAAATTCGCAATAGTCTTTTTGGTTTTGGGCATAGTGTTTGGAGTGTTTTACAGAGAATTTTCTAAAGCATACGGAGTTGTAAATACCTATACAACTTTAGGGTTAGTACATACACATTTTCTTGTTTTAGGTATGGTTTTGACATTGATTATTGGACTTGTTAGTGAAAAGATAGATAATTACAACAAAAAATTGCATAGTTGTGCTTTTTTAACATACTTTGTTGGTGTTATTGGTGCAGGTCTTATGATGACAATTCGTGGTATATTAGATGTTTTAGTTAAGTCTGATAAAATTGTATACTCTATATCTAGTGGTGCTAATGGTGCTATTGCTGGGGTTTCAGGTATTTTTCATGCTGTTTTAGGAGTAGGTCTGGTACTTGTTTTTGTTGCATGGCTTTTAAATAAACCGGCTAAATGTAATAAAAGTGATAATGAAATAGATAATATTTAAATAAAATTAATTATTAAAAATGGAGTTTAAATAAAGATTTATATGCAAAATAGATGTTTTTCATGGGAAGATGCACTAAAAAGATTAAAGGAAGGCAATGATTTATATTTAACTTCTGCAATAAGCAAAGGTGATATATCTTTAGATAGGCGAATTAGTGTTTTTGAAAATGGTCAAAAACCGTATGCAGTAGTAATCTCTTGTTCCGACTCAAGGGTAATACCAGAAAGTATTTTTTCGGCAAACATTGGTGATTTGTTTGTTATTCGCACAGTTGGAAATGTGGTAGATTCTACTGTGCTTGCAAGTATGGAATATGCGGTAACTCACTTAAATGTGCCTATTGTCATAGTTTTGGGACATACTGGTTGTGGTGCAATAAATGCTGCTATTAATGGAAATGCTAAAGGACTTATTGCTAAATCTATTGATAAAATATGTGCAGTTATAGGTGATGAAAAAGATGATTATATGGCAAGCCGTATAAATGTTTGTGCTGGAGTTAAAAGTGTGCAGGAATTATTAAGTAATGAATGTCCAAATTGCAAAGTGTTTGGTGCAATGTATTTTGGTGATAGTGGCAAAGTAAAATTTTTGGAATAGAATAATTATTATTAAATATTATTAATTTCAATTACTACTAATATTAATGATATAACAAATATGCACTTTAATTAGTGCATTATTTTTTTGTTTTCAATTGTATAAAAAAATATTACAATTATTACTTTTTGTATGCTATAATTTTATTGTAAAATATAATGAGCATAGTAAATAATATTTTTTGCAAAAAGTAGCAAATTATCTTTTTAAGAATATAGTAGTAAATATATGGAGATTAAAAATGAAAATAATTTTTTTGGATATTGATGGTGTTTTAAATAGTGATAAATATGATAAAGTACGAGACTGGAATAAAATGTCTTTTATAGATGAAAGTCGACTTGCTTTGCTAAAACAAATTGTAGATAAAACAGGTGCAGCAATAGTGTTAATTTCTACTTGGAGAAAACATTGGGATAAAAATAAAAGTTTATGTGATAGTTCTGGTTTGTATATTTGTGAAATGTTTGAAAAATATGGACTTTCAATTTATGACAAAACCCCATATTTAGGGATAATGGCAGAGCGAAGAAATGAAATCAAAGACTGGTTGCAATATATGGAGGAAAAAATAGAAAGTTTTGTGATTATCGATGATTATCCTTTTGGCTGGGAAGAGTTGAATGCTAACTATATAAAAACAGAACCAAATTTTAGGTATGGATTAGAAATAGAGCATGTGGAAAAAGCAATTGATTTATTAAATAATATTAATTAAATTTTGTAAAAATTAGTATTTAAAAGTTGAAAAATGTCATTTTTTTATTCGGTTTTGCTATGTTTTTGTAAAAAAATGGAATAAAAATTGCCAAATTTATTCTAAATTGTGTAAGAATAAAGAAAAAAAGTTGACAAAGTTACAGAAATTTAATATAATATGTTTCATACAATAAAATTCAATAATAAGGAGTTTATTTAAATGAAAAAATTAGGTTTATTGGCAACAATAGTTTTGATTATGATTTTGGCGGCTACTTGTTTAGTTGGATGCTCAACTGGAGACCCAATTGAGTTTAGTGTAGAGGAACTAGTTTTAACTGGTTCAACAAGTTTTGATGATGAACATGCTAGTGCTAAAAAAATTGAAAGTAGAGAGGAATTGATTGAATATTTAGAATTAGGTGATAGTTTTGATATGTCTATAATTGAGCAATTTAATGATGCTTACTTTGAAGAGAGTGCTTTGATAGTTTTAAGTCATTCAGTATATGATGATGAAGATTACGAAATTAAATCAGTTAATATTAAAGGTACTAAATTGACTGTAAAATTATCTAGAAAATACACTGAAAGTATGTTTACACAAATGTATTATGATTTTATTACAGTAAACAAAGCAGATGTTGAAAATGTTACACAATGTAGTGTTTCAACTTCATCAATGAAATTTAGTTTTAGTTTTTAATCAATATTGAGGTAATATATAAATTTAATAGGTATTTTGTAATTAAAACTTAAATTTAAAAATAAAAGTAATTTTTAATCTGGCACAAATAGTGCCAGATTTTTTATGCTTTGGTAAATTTTTATTAAAAAATATAGCAAGATAAAAATTATAAAATACAAATAATTGCGGAATTACAATAATATGCTATTAAAAATTTAATTTAAAATTAATTTTGTAACATATAGTAAAAAAAGTGTCAGAAAAAGTATACTTTTTCTGACACTTTATAATTT
>CAJTNW010000033.1:6119-15631 GCA_910577795.1 uncultured Christensenella sp. | reverse complement strand
ATGAAGAACAATGCAATGTTACAAAACAACATCAAATTGATTGACAAAGCAACAAAAAAGATTAAGTCTTTTGCTTTTGATTTAATTGATGAGGGTAGTTTTGTAGAGACTGATGTTTTTGCAGCAGGTAAGTCTTTTGTTGACTGTGAAGATGCTCTTGGTGAAGGTGTAGTTACAGGTTATGCCACTATTGGTAATAAGCCTGTACATTTTTTTGCACAAAATCAAGAGGTTTTAAAAGGCAGTTTTAGTGAGGCACATGCAAAAAAGATTTTGAAAGTTATCAGAAAAGCGGTACAAACTGGCACTCCTTTGATTTCTATTATTGATTCAAACGGCGCTAGAATTGGTGAGGGTGTTGCTATGCTGGAGGCATACAGCGAAGTTATTAATGCAATTAATCTTGCAAAAGAAAACATTCCTCATATTGCAATTATCAAAGGTAATTGTGTTGGTATGATGGCATCAATTGCTGCTATGGCTGATTTTGTATTTATGGCTGATAGTGCTATTATGAGTGTTGCATCTCCACAAGCAATTGCATCTTGCGAAAAAGATTATCCAAAACTAAATAATATTCTTGGCTATAAATCTATTTCTGAAAATAGTGATATGGCAGAGTTCACTTTTAAAAATTCTAAAGAACTTGCAGAAAAAATTAAATATATTTTGACTATCTGTGGTGGAGAAGTTGAGGAAAGTGAAGATGATGCTAACCGTGAGACTCCTGCATTAGATAAATCTTATAGTGTTGATTTGGCACTAAAAGCAATTTGTGATAATCAAAAATATATCATTGCAAACGAAAACTATGCTAAGGAAGTTGTAACAAGTTATGGTTTGATAAACAGCATAAGTGTTGGTATTATTGCTTTAGATGGCAGTGTAAATGGTGGTTACATTTCTGCAAATGGTATAACTAAAGCAGAAAAATTTATTGATAAATGTTCTGCAAATGGTATGCCAATTATATCTTTGGTTGATAGCCTTGGTGTAAAACCAAGTCTTGAAGATGAAATTAATGGTCTTGCTAGTAAACTTGCTGGTCTTATGACTAAACTTGCAAGTTGCACTACTCCTATGATTAGTGTTATTACTGGTAATGCTATAGGTCTTGCATATTCTGTATTTGCTAGTAAAGGTATTGGTTTTGATTACACTTTGGCAAGTACTGACAGTGTAATTAGCCCTGTTAACACTGCAGCAGGTGCAGCAATTGAATATGCTGAGCAATTAAAATCTGGTGAGGATAGAGCAAAACTTGAGGCACGTTATTTGGAAATGGAACAAAATCCATTTATAGCAGCAAAGGATGGCTTTATTGATAACATTATTGAGTTGTCAACAATGCGTCCATATATTGCAAGTGCGTTAATGATGTTGCTTGGAATTTAAGGAGATAGAAATATGATTAATAATTTACTTTTTTGTGCTGAAAAGACAATTGGTGACAAATTGGCAGAGGCAGGTATAGTTGTATTAATCGGTGTTTCAATGGTTTTTATAGTTTTATTTTTGTTAATTGGTGTTGTTAAATTATTACAATATTTAAACAAACTACTTAACAATTGGGATGACATGATGGCTATCTATCGTGCAAATAAGGCAGAGAGAAAGGCTATTAAGCAAACTTTCGTTAATGAAAAGGACGAAAAAATCAACGAACTTTATAAGCAACTTGATAATAAAGAGATTACTAAAATAGAGTTTAAAGATAAGCAAGGTCAAATAAAACTTGATTATAAATCAAAGAAACCTGAAATTAAGCAAGCAATTAGTGATTTAAAAGCAAAACAAAAACAGGCAAGACTTCCAAAGCCAGAAGATGCAATAATGATTGCTGCTCCAAATGAAGAAGTTGTTACCGATAGTAAACTTATTGCTATTATCAGTGCTGCAATTGCAGTTGCCACTGAACAAGAACAAGCAGAAAGAAAAGTTACCTTTAAGGTGCGTTCAATCAAACATATAAATTAAGGAGAATATAAAAATGCGTAAATTCAATATAAATGTAGATGGAAAAAATTATGTAGTAGAGGTTGAGGAAATTGGTGGTGTTTCTACCAGTCCTGTAATGGCAAGTCCAGTTGCGCCAGTTGCTGCTGCGCCAAAGGCTGCTCCAGTAGTTAGCGGCAATGGTGAGCCATTTAAAGCACCAATGCCTGGTACAGTTCTTGATGTTTGCGTTGCAAATGGTGCAAGTGTTAAAAAAGGTGATACTATTTTAGTGCTTGAGGCTATGAAAATGGAAAATAATATGACAGCACAAAAAGATGGTATTGTTACAGTTGTTGTTAGCAAAGGTGCTAGCGTAGGAAGTGGCGATACATTATTTACAATCGCATAATTTAGGAGGTTGTTGTAATGTTTAATTTTACATTGGCACTTGGCGGAAGCGAGTCGCAAATTTTAAAATCTTTGCAAAATTTGTGGGATAGCACAGGCTTTGCAGGTTTTAATACTGACACATTATTAAATTTAGTAATGATGGCAGTTGCAGGACTTTTGTTGTTTCTAGCCATTTCTAAGAAATTTGAACCGAATTTGTTGCTTGCAATGGCTTTTGGTATGTTTCTTATCAATATTCCGGGTGCTTACAATATTTTGTATGGTACACAAGGATATGACTTTACTTTAAACTTGGCAGAGTTTAGTGGGGAACAGATAGAGCAATTAATTCAGGCAGGTATAATCAATGCTGAAGGTGTAGTTGGATTTTTACAAACTCCAGGTGATTTAAGTACATTTACTGCATGGTCAGGTACACTTCCAGAACTTATTAAATCACTTGATATAACTATTTCTAATAGTGCAACAATAAGTCAACAAACTACTGCTATTTTAAATGAAATAGTAAAAGTAGCAAATCTGCCATCTGGTATTGATGCAACTGCTTTTATTAGCAATGTTACAACTAATCACACAACAGTTGCTGATTTTGGTTTGTTCTATTATTTGTACAAAGGTGTTGACTGGGTATTATTCCCACCACTTATCTTCCTTGGTATTGGTGCGATGACAGACTTTGGTCCGCTTATTGCAAATCCAAAAAGTTTGTTGCTTGGTGCTGCTGCACAAATAGGTATATTTGTAACATTTATTTTGGCATCTTTGTTTGGTTTTACAGGTGCAGAGGCTGCGTCTATCGGTATTATAGGTGGTGCAGATGGTCCTACTGCAATATATCTAACAAGCAAACTTGCATCTCACTTAATGTCATCAATTGCAATAGCAGCATATTCATATATGGCTTTGGTTCCAGTTATTCAACCACCAATTATGAAAGCACTTACTACAAAGAAAGAAAGAATGATAGTTATGGAACAACTTCGTCCGGTATCAAAAAGAGAGAAGATTTTGTTCCCAATAGTAGTTACAGGTGTAGTTGGTATTATTCTTCCATCTTCAATACCTTTGCTAGGTATGTTGATGTTAGGTAACCTAATGAAAGAGTCAGGTGTTGTTCCTCGTTTGGCAGAAACTGCTAAAAATGAACTTATCAACATCATTACAATTTTCTTAGGTGTAACAGTAGGTTCTAAAGCATATGGTAACCAATTCCTAAATTGGGAGACAATCAAAATTATCGTTCTTGGTGTTTGTGCGTTTGGTATTGCAACTGCAGGCGGTGTATTGGTTGGTAAACTTATGTGTAAATTGTCTAAGGGCAAAATCAACCCACTTATTGGTGCAGCCGGTGTTTCTGCAGTGCCAATGGCGGCGCGTGTTGCTCAAGACGTAGGTAAAAAGGAAAATCCAAACAACTATTTGTTGATGCATGCAATGGGTCCAAATGTTGCTGGTGTTATTGGTTCGGCTGTTGCTGCAGGTGCATTACTTGCAATTTTCGGCTAATTTAAGAGGAGGATTATAAAATGGCTAAAAAAGTACAATTAACAGAAACTATACTTCGTGATGCACATCAGTCTCAAGCGGCTACTCGTATGAGAATTGATGAAATGCTGCCAGTTGCTAGTAAACTTGACGAAGTTATAGTATAGAATGTTGGGGTGGTGCAACTTTTGACTCTTGCCTAAGATTTTTGAACGAAGACCCTTGGGAAAGACTTAGAAAGTTAAGAAAAGCAATGCCTAAAACAAAATTGCAAATGTTGCTAAGAGGTCAAAATATTTTGGGTTATAAGCACTATGCAGATGATGTTGTTGAAGAATTTGTTAAAAAGTCTATTCAAAATGGTATTAATGTAATAAGAATTTTTGATGCACTAAATGATACAAGAAATATGAAGGCTTGTATAGATGCTATTCTAAAATACAAAAACGAAGACAGAAGTGGTTTAGGTGTTGTTTGTGAGGCAACTTTGTGTTATACAGTTAGTGAAGTTCACACTCGTGAATACTTTGTAAATCTTGCAAAAGAATTAGAGGGTATGGGTGCAGATGTAATTTGCTTAAAAGATATGGCTAACTTGCTATTACCTTATGAAACTTACGAACTTGTAAAAGCATTAAAACAAGCAGTTAAATGTCCAATTCATTTGCATACACACAATACTTCTGGTACAGGTAATATGATTTATATCAAGGCAATTGAGGCTGGTGTAGATATTGTTGATACAGCATTGTCTCCAATGGGTAATGGTACTTCTCAACCTGCAACAGAGCCACTTATTGCAACTCTTCAAGGTACAGAGTATGATACTGGCTTGGATTTAAGTTATGTAACTGAAATTGCAGAGCACTTTAAAGGTGTTGCTGAAAGATTAACAAAAGATGGTTATTTAAATAAAAAAGCACTTCAAACAGATGTTAAAGGTTTGATTTATCAAGTACCAGGCGGTATGCTTTCTAACTTAATGAACCAATTAAAAGAGGCTAATGCAATGGATAAATATGATGAAGTTCTTGCAGAAGTTCCTAGAGTTAGAGCAGATTTAGGTTATCCACCACTTGTTACTCCATCTTCACAAATTGTTGGTTCTCAAGCAGTGTTAAATGTTTTATCTGGTGAAAGATATAAAATGGTTACAAAAGAAGTTAAAGGTATTGTTCGTGGTGAGTATGGTAAATTGCCAGTAGAAATTAAACCTGAAATTGTTAAAAAGATTATTGGTGATGAGGAAAGAATTACTTGTCGTCCAGCAGATAACATTAAACCTGAACTTGAAAAATATCGTGAAGAAATAAAAGAGTATATAGAGCAAGAAGAAGATGTTTTATCTTATGCATTGTTCCCACAAGTTGCTTTAAAATTCTTTAAATATCGCAGGGCTAACAAAATCAATCTAGATAGTGAAATTGGTGATGTTGCAAATGGTATTCAACCAGTTTAATAGTTAATTCATTATTTATTTGATATAAAACAAAAATAGCATCCAATTTTGGGTGCTATTTTGCAATATGTTTGTTTTTTTTAAGTTTATTGATAAATTTTTATTTTATAATAAAGTATTTTATCTTAAATTCCCATATAAATTTATTTTTGTAGCAAAAGTGTCAGAAAAAGTATACTTTTTCTGACACTTTAATCATTTTCATATTGTATAAATAATAGTTATAAACTTGGCAAATTTTACCAAATTTTTCTAATAATAGTATATCATAGGTATAAAAAATTGTCAATGAATTTTGTCAGAAAAAGCATACATTTTCTGACAAATGGGTTATATAATGTGTGGTTTGTAATAACAATTGATTACAAAAATTTTTTAATAATACTCTAATTATAATTAATTAGTTATTATAAAATATTTAAATTTTGGAGGTAAAGCAAATGAAAAAGAAGTTGGTTTTAATTATAGCAATAGTTTTAGTTGCTGTAACCGCATGTGTAATGCTAGTAGGCTGTGCACCAAAAAATCCTAGTGATTTTATGGAAAAATGGTTAAATAGCAATAGTAAATCATTTAAGTTGGGTGAAATGGAGGTTAGCATATATGGTAACATCTCTTATGGTGTATCAAAAATAGGTGATAATGAATATATCTCTTATACAGAAATTGATGGCGATAATGTTATTACTTATTCTGGTGTAACAGTTGATGGAAAGACTACTTGGACTAAAAAGACAGTTACAAAAGCCGCAATGAAAGAAATGCTTGGTTTGGATAAAGATTTTGAAAGTCTAAATGATATTTTAATGCAACAAACTGGTGTTAGTGCTGATGATTTAAAAGACTTTGAAGAGAAATCTACTAAAAAAGATGGTGTTTATGTAGGCAATGAGGATACTGACTGGGAAGGAATTACTATCAAGTTATCTAGCAAAGAAATGGTAATTACTGAAGGTGAAGGCGAGGGGGCTAGAGTGTATACTTTCACTATTGGCGCTAAGAAAATTACTATACCACAAGAAGCAAAAGATGCTAAAGAAATGTAATTAAATAGTCTGAATCAAAAAAATACTCTATAGCAATATAGAGTATTTTTTATTTATTTAATATACTCTTTTTACTAAAAATTAATGTTCTTAATTGAGTATAAACTACTTGTATCCTTGCCGTTTATATCTATAGTAATAACTGCTCCGCCGTTTGGCAAATTATCATTCCAAGCATTGTATCCAGCAGCACGTACTTGTAAAAAGCAAATGTCTTTATAAAGTTTTGCATAATCTTCGCCATGTGTATGTCCTGTAGCAATTAGTTTTGTGTTGGCTAAAGGAATTATATTTTCATTAAGTAGTAAAGAGTTATCTTTTGCAGTGTTTATTGTTTTTGCAGTGGAGTGACAATTATAATCGCTAAAATTGCTACCATTTTTGTAAGCCTCAAGAAACTCTATAAATGGTATATGCATAAACAAAGAAGTAAAAATATTGTTTTGAGATGCGTTAGTTGCAATATTTGAATACCATTCCCTTTGTTCTTTTGATATTGAAATAAAATCGTTGTTTTCATCTCTCATGCGACTATCCATAAAAATTAGGGTATGTGCAATATTTTTATTATGGATAATATCAATCGTGTAATTGCCTACACCACCAACGTTGCTGTCAGCAACTAATGCGTGCGGGTAACTTGAAAGAGCAGTCATTATATCTAGTGTGCTACCACAATATTCGCCGTCATTATTACCGCTTGTAAATGCCCAATATTGATTTTTATCTTCAAACATTTCCGCAATAACTTTTACTGCGTTAGGTTTGTCAAAACTAGATTTTTTATTATATCCTTCAAACACATCGCCCGTCAAAACTACAAGGTCAAAGTTATTATTATCTATCAATTTTGTAACACCAGCAATAGTTTTTTTATCTTTTGTTGTATTGCCGGAGAGTATATGTAAATCTGTAAGCATCAAAATATCAACTTTTCCATTTTCATTTGCTTCTATATCTGGAAGACTTTTGTTAATCAAAACATTAATATCGCCTTTTGGAAGTACTGGTGGAGTAGTGCAGGCAGTTAATATAAATACTAAAGATAAGACTAATAGTAATATCGTCATTAGTTTGTTAAGTTTTTTCATAATTTTTATCCCGTGTAATATGTTTATATTTTATAATTTAATTTTAGCATATATAAAATGCAGTGTCAATAACGAAAAATTAAATAGCAGGGAATAAAATTTTACAAAAATATCAAGCATAAAATTATACTAAAAATAGTTGCAATAATTGCTTGCGTTATTTTTGAAAGTAAGTATTTTGATATAGTTATCCCACATTTTTGAGAGTAATTTAAAGACTGCAGTGCTATACATACTCCGCCAAAAGTTGCTAAAAAAGTTGAGATAGATATGCTGAAAATCGGGGCTAAATTGCAATTTGATAAGTTTGATATGCCTCTTGTCATTTCAAATAGTCCATACCATATCGCTTTTGAAACATCTTGTTCGACTCCAACATAACCAAACATTGTTGTAACTAATTTTGTTAATTGAATTTTATCAAGCATAGTAATAAAAAAACTCATAATAGCAATATATCCACCAACTATTGCAATGCTTATTATGCTGTCAACCATACTTTTGCTTAGTATATCATCATAGTTTTGTTTTATAGTATAATTGGAAGTATCAGGTTTGTTCTTAGGTCTGTAAATAAATCCGTTAACAAAAGCAGATAACAGATGGGAAAAGTATATTATATATCCATATTTTGTTTCTCCTAACATTCCGCTTATTGTGCCTATTATAAAAATAGGTCCGCATACACTAGATAAAATATTTATAATTACACATTCGCTTTTTGATATTGCATTATTATCGTACAAATCTCTTGTAAGTTTGCTACCAATAGGATAACCACAAAAAATACTCATTATAATTACATATCCACTTATTGCTGGTGCATGATAAATTTTTGCAAGTGGTTTTTTAAGCATACTAGATAATTCATTTGCCGAGCCTATCGTTGTAAGCATTTTGTTAAAAAAAATAAAAGGGAAAAGTGCTGGCAAAACATTTTTACTATACAGAATAAAAGCCCCTAGAGTTCCTGCAATGTAGTCAGACGGGGAGATTAGTGCTGTAATTATTATTGATATAATAAATATTGTAAGTAAATGCTTTTTGCTTATTTTTTTTATCATATTATAATTTATGATTTTAAAAATTATTTATGAAAGAAAAAAATTGTGTTTTAAAATAAGTCTGCCATAATTTTTATGGCAGACTTATTTTTAACTTTTAAGTATGATTAAATAATTAGCATATAGTCTTTAGTTATCTTATCTTTACTAACTATATTATATATTTGATTTGCATATTTATTTTGTTGCTCAGCGCACAAATCTCCGCTATTATCAATTTGTGATAAAAGGTGTTTTTTATTTGCTTTTATCGCCAAAATATTAGGTTTTCCTATTGGTTGTAAGTCTTTGTTTTTTAAATTTAATGCAATATGCAACAATATTCTTCTAATTTTTGATTTTGTATATCTTTTTGTATGGGCAAGTTCCACTAATTCTTCATAGTTATGTGCTTGCCCAGAATATTTTTTGATTCTGTTAATTATTCCTTCAGTATCCTCATAAATATCGTTAACATTTATTATTTTAGAAGAAATAATGGCAAAAAGTCTATCATATTCTATTTTGGAATTAATTATATCATCATAAACATATTTAGGTATTTTAAGACTTTCAAAATCAAAATTGCCTTGGGCAATTGCATTGCGTATTGATTTTGCACTATTAAATGTATCGTCAAAATCATTTTGATTATATTCTCCACCAATACGTTTTATAGCAATTAATTTTACATCTAAATCAAGTTTTTTTGCTTGCTTTATATATTCTATTCCTAATGTGTTATTTGGTGAATTTGCAATTTTAGTATCGATTTTCGCAAGGTTTTGTACTGCTTTTTCGCTAGATACTGGGTAGGAAAATCCTTGTTTTAAATAAGTTTTTATTAAATTATTATACTCATCTGTCATTGTAATATTTGCAAAAGAGTTAAGTGTGTTTATATCATCACATTCTGCACCAAAACAAACCAGATTTAAATCTTTAATTTTTTTTACAATTTGCATTGCACCATTTGCAAAATATTCCGCAGACGAAGTTGCGTAAATAACTGGCAATTCTATAACCATATCCACACCTG
>CAJTNW010000033.1:289-6102 GCA_910577795.1 uncultured Christensenella sp. | reverse complement strand
TGTTTAGTACTGCAATATCCCCGCGCTGTGTAAAGTTTCCGCTCATTATAGCAATAATACTATTGTCTTCGTTTGGGGCAAGGGAGGCTAAAATTTCTTTAGTTTTATTTATGTGGTAGATATGTCCGTTATGCAATGGATTATATTCCACAATAATTGCTGCTATCAAATTTACCTCCTTTATTAAAATTAGTTTGCTTTTAAAAATTAAATATTGACATATTTTATTATTAAAAGTATTGATTTTTAATTAAAAATATATTATAATTATTTGTATAGAATAAATACATATTCATTATATAACATTTTGTTAAAAATTAAAAGTATTTTGAGTAAATTATTTTGGAGGATAAGAACTTATGAGTAAGTTAATGGACTCAATTATCAAAAAAGCAACAAAACTTGGTAAAACAATAGTTTTGCCAGAAGGTGAAGAGCCACGTGTAATAGAGGCTGCAAGATGTATAACTGATAATAAAATTGCAAAAGTCATTTTGCTTGGTGATAGACAAGTTATCAAAAACGTTCGTGCAGATATAAATGTAGATGATATAGAAGTTATTAATCCTAAAACTTCTGACAAGTTAGAAAAATATTCTAATACTTTGTTTGAACTTAGAAAAGCAAAAGGTATGACATTAGAGCAAGCACAAGAGTTAGTAAAAAATAATACACTTTTCTTTGGTGCATTGATGTTAAAACTTGGTGAGGCTGATGGAATGGTTGGTGGTGCAATTAATTCAACAGGTAACGTACTTAGAGCAGGACTACAAGTAGTAAAAACTGCACCAGGAGTAAATACTGTATCAAGTTGTTTTTTAATGAGTTTTGATGGTACTTTGTACAAAGATAATGAAGTTATGGTGTTTGGTGATTGTGCGGTTAATCCTAACCCTAATGCAGACCAACTTTGTGATATTGCTATTTCTACTGCAGCATCTGCAAAAACTCTTGCAGGTATTGAGCCAAAAGTTGCAATGTTATCTTTTTCAACTAAAGGCAGTGCAAAACACGAAAATGTAGATAAAGTAGTTATTGCTACAAACAAAGTTATTGAAAAATGTCCAGATATGATTATTGATGGTGAGTTACAAGTTGATGCTGCTTTGGTAAAATCTGTTGCAAGACTTAAAGCACCTAATAGCAAACTTGAAGGCAGAGCAAATGTATTAATTTTCCCTGATTTGGGTGCTGGTAATATAGGCTATAAACTTGCACAAAGACTTGCTGGTGCAGAGGCTATTGGACCTATCTGTCAAGGCTTTGCTAAACCTATCAATGACCTATCAAGAGGTTGCGTAGTTAGTGATATTATCGGTGTAGTTGCAATTACTGCAGTTCAGTCCGAAAATTTATAATAAAATAACAATTGAGATATAAAAAATTAAAATTAGATTAGAGGTTAATAATGAAAATTTTAGTCGTTAATGCGGGTAGTAGTTCACTTAAATATCAATTAATTGATATGGAAGATGAAAAATGTCTTTGCAGTGGTGGTGTTGACTGTATTGGTCAGCAAACTTCTACAATTGAACACAAAGTAAGTGGCAAAGAGGAACATACTGAAAAACATCATTTTGAAAATCATACAGAGGCTTTAAAAATTGTTTTTGGTCTTTTGACAGATGCTAATTTTGGTGTTGTAAAAAGTATAGATGAAATTAGTGCAGTTGGACACAGAGTTCTTCATAGCGGTGAAGATTTTGACCGTTCTATTTTGATTACACCTGAAAATCTTGCTATTTTGAAAAAGAATATACCACTTGGTCCTTTGCACATGCCAGCAAACATTGCTTGTGTAGAATCTTGCCAAAGTTTATTGCCTAATGTTCCTATGGTAGCGGTTTTTGATACTGCATTCCACATGACAATGCCAAAACATGCTTATATGTATGCCATACCTTATGAAGATTATGAAGAGTTTAAAGTTCGCCGTTATGGTTTTCACGGCACTTCTCATAAATATGTTACAGGTGAGGCTATTAAAATGATGGGTACTAGTAATTGCAAAATTATTAACTGTCATTTAGGTAATGGTTCTTCTATATCTGCTGTTAAAGATGGTAAATGTCAAGATACTTCAATGGGTTTAACTCCGCTTGAAGGTTTAATGATGGGTACTCGTTCAGGTGATATTGACCCTGCTTGCCTTGAGTTTTTAATGGATAAAAAAGGTATGGATATTCACCAAATGTTAAATTACCTTAACAAAAAAAGTGGTTTTCTTGGTATATCTGGTGTTTCTTCTGATGCAAGAGCGGTTACAAAAGCGGCAGAAGAGGGAAATGAAAGAGCACAACTTGTACTTGAGATGACTACTTATCGTATAAGAAAGTACATTGGTGCGTATGCTGCAGCATTGCAAGGTGTTGACTGTATAGTATTTACTGGTGGTATAGGTGAAAACTCTTTTGATACACGTCGCAGAGTACTTGAAAAATTGGAATGGCTAGGTGTTAAAATTGACTGGGATAAAAATAATAATTGCCCTAGAAGAAAAAATGTTGAGATTTCCACCCCAGATTCTAAAGTTAAAGTTTTTGTTATTCCTACTAACGAAGAACTTGTTATTGCAAGGGAAACAAAAGATTTAATCTAATAATTTGCATAAATATATAAAAATATTAGTAATAATAGCAAAAAATATCATTTTTATATAAAACTATGCTATTTTAATTGACAAAAAAGTTATATTAATATATAATTTGATAGGTTGAGGAGGGTATGCTATGTCTATAAACATTGCAAAAGCAAATCAGGGCGAGTTTTATTCCTTCAAGCAAACTTTAAAAGCAGATAATAGTATTTTGTCTGGACTACTTGCTGAATTTAATAGTGATATTGAGGTAGAAGGTAGTTACGTAGTAGATAAAGATAATGTTTATATCGATAGCAAAGTCAAATATTCAATTACATTTAAGTGCGATAGATGCTTAGAGGACGTGAAAAAAGACTTTTGCGTAAGATGTATGGCAAGTTTTTATCTTGAAGGTGAAGAAGAGCAGGAAGATTTTTATCCTTATGCTAATAATATAGTTGATATAACTGCTCCAGTTTTTCAAGAAATTATTTTGAATTTACCTACAAGAGTATTATGTAAACCAGAGTGCAAAGGGCTTTGTCAAGTTTGCGGAACAAATTTAAATGAGAAGAATTGCGATTGCGATAAGTTGCAAACTTCAGATAATATTACACCTAACAATCCGTTTAGTGTGTTGAAAAATTTAAAATAAATCTACGGGAGGTGCAAGTAAATGGCAGTTCAAAAAAATAAAACTTCAAAACAAAGAAAACATACAAGAGCAGCAAATTGGAAAATTAGCGCGCCAAATCTATCTGAATGCCCAAATTGTGGTGAACTTAAAGTTAGTCACAAAGTTTGTCCAAATTGTGGTAATTATGATGGAAAAACTGTAGTAGATATGAGCGATAAAAAGGCTAACTAATTTTATTAGAGTTTAATTAAAGGATTCCTATTGAGGGAATCTTTTTTTATTTTAAAAATTTGCTTTAGGGTTGAATTTATTGTTAATTTTTGCTATAATTAAACAGTTAAGATTAATTTAAGGTTGGTAAATTATGAAAGTAAAAACAAAATTATACTGTTTAATTATGGCTATTTTAATATTAATTGTTACATTAGTTGGATGTAATTACAATAGTGTAATAACATTAACTGATTTGAATTTAGAATATTCGCCAGATGATAGCATTAAAATGTTGACTGGTGATAAGAGTGAAGAATTGTTAAATAACATAGATAGAGGCTTTAGGCTAGAGACATACTTTACTTTGGGTAGTGGTGTTGCGTGGCCGCAAGATAAGGATAGCAATGGCTTTGCTATGTTAGAGGAAGAAATTGAATTTTACAAAGAGGATAAGCCAGTAGAGGTTCAAGTTTATATTTATTTAAATGAATATAATAAAAGACCTCTTGATGATTTAGCACTTAACCAAATGAAAGTGTATTTTGAAAAAATTCGTTCTTATAAAATGAGTATGTTATTACGTTTTGCTTATGATTATGAGCAGTCAAAGGAAATTGAAAGTCCTAAACAAGATATTGTTATGACTCATATTGAGCAAATTAAAAAATTTAATATAGCAAACGAAAGGTTAATAAAAGATACTGTAACCGCTTATCAGTTTGGAATAATAGGTGCATGGGGTGAGTGGGGTGCAACTAATGCTAAATATAACGAAAAGAAAATTTTAAATGCTTTGATAGATGCTTTCCCTGAAGGTACATTTTTTCAAGGTAGATATATGCGTGTTGTAAATCAGACAGATAAAAACGCAAAATCAGATTATGTTGGTTATCACAATGATTTTTTGATAGGTAGACCTCATCCGTGGAATACTGCGGGGGATAAGTATAAAAGCAAAGATTATAAAAAGTTTTTTAATAATGCTCAATACAGATTAAATGATGGAGAAATGCCTTGGGGTGGTTATACTGAAGAGCCAGATGAAAAAGTTGATGGAATTAATTTTTTAAAACAAATGCGTGAACATTGCATGGGAACTTTAAGTATAAAACATAATTATATTGAAAACAGAAAAGGTGCTGATGGTGTTTATAGAGATGAACATAATATTTATAGATGGAAGTCAGAGTATATTACCGCAGAGCAGTTAAAGCAAAATAAATTACCTTATTATGAAAGTTGGTTTAAAAATTCTAACGGTGATACTATAAAAAGGTCAGTATATGAATATTTGAGGGACTATTTAGGTTATGTGCTAATGCTAAGTAATTTAAAAATTGAAAGCAAAGCAGATAGTACTGAAATATCATTTGTTATTACAAACTATGGGTTAGGCACACCTCTTACAATAAGAAATATGGAGATTGTTGTTGCGAATAAAGAGGATGGTGAAATATCTCAAACTAGTGAAAAAAGTTATTATGTATCAAATTACAATTGCAAAAAATTAACAACTTATGGTCAGCAAAAAATAACTTTTACTATTAATGGCAACCTTCAAAATAAGGCAATTGGAGTTAAATTGCTAAGAGGTAATTATACTATTAAAGTAGCAAATGATATTCCGTATTTAAATGGAGTAAATTATATTTATTAATTAAAATCATTCAAAAATCGGTATTAATTTAAAGAAACAAGTCTTTTTGACTTTTTTCTTTTGACCCATATTTATAAAATTTAAAAATGTATAATACCACAAAAAATGCAAAAATTATAAATGTGGAGGTGGATTATGCAGTTTGGAATTGCACCAATTTATTGGGTTCTTATTAATTCGGTAGTATCCTTTGTATTCTTGTTTATAATTTCTAAAATTTTAGGTAAAAAGCAAATTGCTCAACTAGAATTTATTGATTATGCGGTAGGTATTTCTTTGGGGTCTATTGCTGCTGAAATGGCAATTAATTCAGAGATACCATTTTATTATTTCTTAATTGCAATGGCAATATTTATGTTATTAGCCCTACTTGTTGATATTGTTGGAAGAAAAAGTACTTTTTTTAAAAGATTAATGAAAGGTAAACCAATTACAATAGTTTATGATGGTAAGATAAATTATGAGCAATTAAAAAAGAGCAAAATTGATGTTAATGATTTGCTTGCTATGCTTAGAGAAAAAGGCTTTTTTGATATAGCAGACGTTGCTTATGCTGTATTTGAAACAAGTGGTGAATTATCTGTATTGCCAAAAGGTAGTCAAAGACCAATTGTTGCAGAAGATTTAGGTGCAGATAAAATTAAAAACGCGGAATTATCTAATGTGCTTGTAGTTGATGGAGATATTTCATATTCAGGATTAAGCGAGGCGCAAAAAGGTGAGGAGTG
>CAJTNW010000033.1:0-279 GCA_910577795.1 uncultured Christensenella sp. | reverse complement strand
TAAAAGATTAAATATAACTAAAAGGGACGAACTTAAAAACATTTTGCTTGCAACTTATGATAGTGAAAATGACGAATTAAATGTTCATAAAAAAGAAAAATTATAAAATTTAAAAGTTATTATATAATATTTTAGAATAGTTAATTTTTATTAGTGGAGTATTAGATATATTCCACTATTTAAATTTTAATACCGATTTTCATAAGGTTTTACAATTTTTATTAACATTTTCCATATTGATTTTATTAAAAATTTAAGAACTCTCAAAATCTAATAGTA
>CAJTNW010000032.1:4224-16543 GCA_910577795.1 uncultured Christensenella sp. | reverse complement strand
AACATAATGGATAACAAGATATCTATAGAATTATTCTACTAAAATAAAACAAAAGGGAATGGAAATATCCATTCCCTTTTGTTTAAATAGAGAGTTGTTGTATTTATTATAGATATTTATTCTCTATTTTTTAAAATTATTGACTTTGAATAAATTATAATGTTATAATACATATAATACAAAATTGTATAATAAATGTTTAGGATAGGGTTGAAATGTTTGAGATTAAAGGTAAAGATTTTTTGCTAAATGGTAAGAAGATTAATATTTATTCAGGTGCAATGCATTATTTTAGGACATTGCCTGAGTATTGGGAAGATAGACTAACAAAGATAAAACTTTGCGGTTTTAATACTGTAGAAACATATACTTGTTGGAATTTGCACGAACCTAAAAAAGGTGAGTATGATTTTGACGGGATTCTTGATTTGGAAAAATTTATTGAGATTGCAAAAAAAGTAGGGCTATTTGTTATTGTTCGACCAGGTCCTTATATTTGTGCAGAATGGGATTTTGGCGGTCTTCCACCATGGTTACTTGCAGATAGAAATTTAAGATTACGTTGTAATAATGAAATTTATAAAAAGCATGTTGAAGACTGGTTTGGTGTGCTATTTGCAAAAATTAAGCCGCATTTAGAGTCAAATGGCGGCAATGTAATTATGATGCAGGTAGAAAATGAGTATGGTAGTTTTGGTAATGACCATGAGTATCTTGATTATGTAAAAAGTCTATATAAAAAATTTGATATGGATGTTATGCTGTTTACTGCAGATGGCAACTGGTGCAATATGTTATCAGGTGGCTCTGTAGATGGTGTGTACAAGGTTTTAAATTTTGGTAGTAATGCAAAAGGTGCTTTTGGTGCACTAAATGGATATCAAGAAAATATGCCACTATTTTGTGGTGAGTTTTGGTGTGGCTGGTTTGACCACTGGGGTGAAAAACATCATACAAGAGGTAGTTTGTCAGTTGTAAATGAAATAAAAGACTTTTTAAGTCTTGATGCAAACTTTAATGTTTATATGTTCCATGGTGGTACTAACTTTGGTTTTTGGGCAGGCTCTAATTATGACAAAAACAAAATTCACCCAACAATTACAAGTTATGATTATTGTGCATTTTTGACAGAGTGGGGTGACTATACTCCAGCATATCATGCAGTGCGAAAAGTTATGCATGAGGCACAAGGTTTAAAAGAGGAACAATTGCCTGCTAGTCCTGCACTTCAAACTATTGGCAAGGTGCAACTAAAGCAGTCTGCAAAATTGTTTGATAATCTATCAAAAATCGGTACTAAATACAGATGTGCTACACCAGAAAGTATGGAGTACTTTGGACAAAATTATGGGTTTATTTATTATGAAACAAAACTTAAAGGCAAGTATGTTATGCAGCCACTTTATATTGAAGGTGTACATGATATTGCACATGTTTATGTAGACGATAAAAAAGTTAAAGTGTTTGATAGAAACAATGCAAAGTCACTTTTTGGCACTAAACATAAAATGTTGCTTAGTGGTGTAGATGGTGAAAAGAAGATAGGTATATTAGTAGACTGCATGGGTAGAATAAACTATGGTACCAATATGGAAGACAGAAAGGGTATAGAAAGAATTGTATTTGGTAAACAAATAATGTTTGGCTATAATGTTTTTTGCTTACCTATGGATAATTTGGAAAATTTGCAGTTTGAAAATGAATTGTACAATAATGAACCAGTATTTTTACGTGGTACTTTTAAGGCAGATAGCAAAGCAGACTGTTTTGTGCACCTAAATAATTTTGGTAAAGGTAATGTTTGGGTTAATGGATTTAATCTAGGTAGATACTGGACAAAACAAGGTCCTCAAAAAGCATTGTATATTCCTAGTGTATTGCTAAATACTGATAAAGAAAATGAAATAATCATTTTTGATATTGAAGGTTATAAGACTGCTGAGGTTGTTATTGATAATAAACCTGATTTAGGTTAATTAAAATATATTGATATTTATTAAAAGGGGAGACAAATATGAAAAAAAAGGTTGTTGTTTTAGTTGTTGCTTTGTTACTTGTATTAATATTTGCCTTAGCAGGTTGTATGCCTAAAGATGATGGTTTATTAGATGCTTATACTATTCCTCAAATAGATTTAAATGCAACTGCAATGCCTAGTGATATTGGCGATGAGTATAAAGGTTTGTATGGCTATGACATTGTTGATGACGGTGGGACAGAAACAGATTATTTAGCACACCCTGATGCTGTGATGGTTGATGGTGGAATGGCGATTTATTATTCTAAAGGTCATGGAAGAGGTGCAATTGGTGGCAAATTTTCTACTGATGGTAAAAAATGGGAAGAAATTAAAGGGTTGCCTTTAACTTGGCAAAATAGTATGGAGACACCAACTGTTTACCAATTGAGATTAAACAGAGGCACTGAAAAAGAAAAAATTAAATATATTTTAATTAGTGGTTGTCCTACTTGGGGTGGCAGATATAAAGGTAATGGCTTTAATGTTTCTTTAAGTGACGATGGTGTTAATGGCTGGACAGAATTCCAAAACTTTTATGGTTTAGATGCAAATGGCAAAAAAGGTGAGAACTTTGTTGCACCTATAGTAGCAATGGCATCACTTACTCAACTTAAAGACGAAAATGGAAACTGGACAAATTCTTGGATGGGATTTTTCCATGACGATAACGCATATAACTACAAAACTATTTTAACTTTTGATGAATATGGTTATATGAAATGGTCTGCGCCAGAAAAATATTTTGCAAATTACAGAAAAATTGAAAAAAAAGCCTTTATGTGTGAAGTAGAAGTTGTAAGAAGCGAAAAAGGTGAAGGCGACGAATTAATGTTACTTGCAAGAAGTAATGGCAAAAATGCTAATAAAGAAATGAATAGTTTAATGTCTATATCTACTGATGAGGGTAAAACTTGGAGCGAACCAAAACAATTGCCAGCAGCAGTAAATGGTGAAAGACATAAAGCAGAGTGGCTTGATGATGGAAGATTATTTATTACATTTAGGTCAATTAGTAAAGATTCAAGCAACTTTAAAACTGTGGACGAAACTGTTGGCTCAGGCAATGGTAAATGGTATAGTGAAGGTTGGATAGCATGGGTTGGCACATTTGACGATTTAAAAAATCTAAAAGAAGGTCAATATCGTATTAAACTTGCACACACTTATTTGCCAAATCAAACAAAATCTGTGCTTGCAGCAAATGGTGACTGTGGATATAGCGGCAATGTTGTTATGCAAGATGGTAAGATTATGACAAGCACTTATGGTATGTTTTCTCAAACTAGAGATAAAACTATTATTGCAAGCAAAGTTATTAACATAAATTTAGTTGATGAATTGGTTGCAAAAATGAAAAAATAATTAATAATGATATAAAATTTTAGCGGTTGGTTAATATCAACCGCTTTTTAAATGACTGAAAAAACGAAAAAGCATAATTTGGTAAATGGTAAAAATATCCTTTAGTAAATATTTTTTAATAGCATAAACTAACTATAATAAGAGGAAATTATGCTAGAAAAAATTCCTATAGAAGTAATAGTTAGATTTACGGAAAAAGGTGAAATAAGACCACTAAAAATTAATTTTGGTGATAAACTATATGTGATAGACAAAGTGTATAATAAAAAATTGGCTACACCCAAAGGTGCTTTTGGTGTAGCACTTGAATATAATTGCTTAATTTGCGGAAAGAGAAAAAGAATATATTTTGATAGATATGAAAACATTTGGTATTATTTAAAAAAATCTGTAGAAGAAAAACCTGTGCCAGTTTATAACCCACTCAATTATGATATTTTTACTGATTAGTAACGATTTTCAGTTGATTTTTTGATTTATTTCAAAAATTATTTTAGTGATAAAGTACATAATTTAATTGTTTAATTATAATAAGTATAAAAAAGTAGTGCAAATATCAAATTTTGTGCTATAATAAAAATATATCGTTAATTTGTGATTTAGTTTGTAGGAGATAATATGAATAAAGGTGCATTAAAACATAAAACAAATTTATTTGTTGCATTAGTTGCAGTAATTTTGTTATGCGTAATTTGCAGTGGATTTTGTATTGCTTTTGCAGATAATGGTGATGATAATTCAATTAATATTGTTCACATAACAGATTTGCACTATTATCCAACTTATATGTCATATAAACAGCAAGACCCTAAATATGATAGTTCTGCAATGGTGGATAAAAGCAAGTTGGAAAGCAAACTGATAGTCGAAAGTAGTATGGTAATAAAAAAACTATTTTCAGATATATTGAGTATGGATGAAAATGGCGAAACTCCTAGCCGTAATAATAGTTTGCCAGACTATATACTTGTAACGGGTGATTTAAGTAGTGATGGCGAAAGAGTAGCCTTAATTGATATTGCAAACGCACTTAGAGATTTGCAAAACAAAATTAGAGCAAAGGGTAATGTAAACTTTCAAATTTTTGTAATACCTGGTAACCATGATATTGCTAATGAAAATGCAACTGATTATACAAAGGTACAAGGTGAAAGAATTGCTAGTGTTAACAGAAATGATTTTGCTAAAATTTTTGCAGGCTTAGGCTATCCAAATATGACTGATGGAGAAGCAGCAAGTTATTATGCAAATGACGAGTTTGACAATAATAATTTAAAATATTTGCCTTATGATTCTGATAAACGTTATGTACATTCTGAAAATGCTGAAAATATAGAGTTTGCATATATGGCAATGAACGACTGGGATAGTGAACTAGGTATAGGTGACTTATGTTATACTGCAAAATGCCCAGATGGTAACACTTTTATTGCGATAGATGGTTTAGTAAGTGGTGAAATTGGTGGTAGAGTAAGTGATGGAGTTTTTGAGTGGCTTAATAGTATAAAAACAAGTAGTATGACCGATAATCTTATATCTATGACTCACCATAATGTATTGCAACATTTTACTATGCAAGAAAAATGGTCTAAAGATTATTTGTATAGCAATTGGGAAGAAGTAAGAGATTTTTTGGTAAATTTGGGTGTTAAATATAACTTTAGCGGACACATGCACGCAAATGATATAGCAAGTTATTGCAATGATGATGGTTATAATCTTTATGATATTGAAACTGGTTCTCCAGTAGGTTATGGTGCATCATACCGCGAGGCTAAAATATCATTTAAGCAAGATGGTTCGAGTGACCTAAAACCTACTTCGCGCATAACTAGCGACTTAACACACACTTTGCGTACAGTTAGAGATGTTGATGTTTCAGTTTTATTAGATGACGGATATTTAGTTAAAACATATACTAACATTTATAGTACAAATATTTCTGTAGATGGTAAGATTAATAATCTATCTGACTATATAAATGAAAGACTTTACAAAGATATGTTGGATAATGTAATTGATAGCATTATAAAAAAAGTTAATCGTGAAAATACGGTAGATTTGATTTTAGGTTATGTAGAAAATAATCTTGGAGACTCAGGGTTATTGGATAAATTGTTTAAAGATAATAAGGATAGTTTGCGTACAATTTTATCTAATTTGTATAACAAAATTCAAAGTGAAACATTAAAAGATTTTGTGTATACAGGTAACAAAGAGTTTTTGCAAGGGGAAGAAAACAAACTTCGTGCATATTTGTACAACTTTGTATCCAGTGTTATAGATATTGAAACTGCAAAAAATTATACTATCCAAAATTTGTTTGTGGATAGTTATACCACACATTTAAAAGGTGGTGAAGGTGTGTACTTGCCAGCAAATAGCAAACTAAAAGAAAGTATTGAATGGATGCAGTCTGGTGAGTTAGTTCGTGCAATAGTGAATAAAATAAATGATAAAAATAATGGAATTACTATATTAATTCAAAGAATTTTATCATCAAATTATAATTTAACTGCAAATTTAAATGCGGAAGAAATTAGGAATGTAAATATCATTTTAGCACCTTTTGGCATTAAACTGGATAGTGTAAATCTTGATAAACTTATTAAAAATGTTGCTGGAAATAAACTAGATAAATATCCTAGTAATATTGTTGGGGATAAATTGACATATATTGTGTCCGAAAGCATAGCAAAAGGTATAGGCAGTAACTTGAGTGATGTAATAAGGTCTTTAGTAACTGACTCTTCTTATGACGGTGTATTGGACGTTGAAAGTAGAGTTGTGTATGCTGAAAATGACGAACACTCTCATTATGCTGGCGGTAAAAAACGTGCTCCGTCTGTAGTTGATGGTAGGTTGCCTTCAATGCTTACAATGACATTTGGTGAAAATGTATATGAAGATAGAAATTTAGTGTGGTTTACAGATAAAAGAATAAGTGCAACTGACTTGCAAATAGTTGAAGGTGACAGAAGTGCTTTGTATAGTGGTGGCGAAAAAGTTAAGTCTTTTAAAGGCGAAAGCAAAATTTATGCAGTAGATTATCCTTTGATAGAACTTGGAATAATGACAACATACACTACAAAAGAAATTGCAAGACATGAGATAAGTGTAACTGGGTTAAAACCAAATACTATGTATTCATATAGAGTTGGCGATGCAAAAAATGTTTATTGGAGTGATGTGTACACATTTAAGACATCAGCAAAAGTAGCAAAAAAACCTTTTGAAATATTAATTGCAACAGATATGCAGGGTATGACAAAAGCGGTTTATGAAGATAGTGCTAAAGTTTTGCGTGCTGCTCAAAATGTTACAGAATTTGGTTATGATTTTATTTTAAATTTAGGTGATATGGTTGACGATGGCAAAAATCTTAACCAATGGCAATACTTGCTTGATAGCAACAAAAATTTGTTTGGAACAATTCCACAAGTAATTGCACCTGGTAATCATGATTTATCTGAGTTTGAGGTTACAAAAGGTTATATCCCAACAGATAGTAATGTGGTTACAGATAAATATACTGCCTTACAACTTCATTTTAATTTTGGAGGAAGAGATAAAAATTATTATTCCTTTGATTACAATGGAGTGCATTTTATTGTTTTGGATACTAATGATATTACAGAAAATAATAATCTAAGTTTTAATCAAATTGAATGGCTAACAGAAGATTTGAAGAAAAATGAGGATAACATTATTGTTGTTTCTATGCACAAGGGTATTTACTCTGCTGGCATACATCAAAATGACAAAGAAGTTGTTGGTATGCGAAAAGTCCTTAGTAAATTATTTAGCGATTATAAAGTTGAATTAGTACTTCAAGGGCATGACCATATTTATAGTGAAAGTTTTTTCCTTGACGGAGATGGTAAAAAAACAAAAATTCCAGTTTATAAGCAAGGAGCACCTATAAATAACAATAGTGGTGGGGTACTTTATGTAACAATGGGTTCAACTGGCGATAAATTTTATGATTTCAATTTTGATACAGATGATTTTATAAACAAAGGCAAAATGTTTCATGCTCCTAAACTAAAAAATCCAACATTTGGAAGATTAATGTTTGATGGACAAAATATAAAATTTTACTCTTATCAGTATGATATAGCAAATGATAAAATCATGCAGTTAAAAATATTTAACGATAATAACATTATGATTATAATATCTTCTGTAACTGGTGGATTGTTAGGTATAGGAATTATAACTTTATTAGTAATATTAGTATTAAAACATAAAAAGAAAGTAGCATTGTGCAAGGAAGAAAACAAACAACTAGATGCTACAAGCGAAGAGAAAAAGGAATAATTTTTTTCTTATATAAAAGTATTATAATATAATTTATAAAAAATATAAAAATTTTAAAATAACTATTGAAATTTATTAGATTTAATGTTAAAATAAATGTGCAACAATTTGTTGCACATTATATTTTTTTGGAGATAATATTATGAAATGCAAAATTGGAATTAGACCAGTTATAGATGGCCGTTGCGGAGGTATCCGTGAAAGTTTGGAAGAGCAAACAATGAATATGGCAAAATCTGCCAAAGCACTTATTGAAAGCAATTGTTTTTATAGTGATGGAACTCCTGTTGAATGTGTAATTTCTAACACTACAATTGGTGGTTCTGCAGAGGCTTGTAAATGCGAAGAGCAATTTGTGGCAGAAAATGTGGTTGCAACATTAACAGTTACTCCTTGCTGGTGCTATGGCACAGAGGTAATTGATTTAAATCCTAACACAATAAAGGCAGTTTGGGGCTTTAATGGCACAGAAAGACCAGGTGCAGTATTTTTGGCATGTGCAGTTGCTGCCAGCGCTCAAAGAGGATTACCTATCTTTTCAATTTATGGTAGAGATGTACAAGATTTAGGTGATACTGTAATACCAGATGATGTTAAACAAAAGATTATTTCTTTTGCAAAGTGTGCAACTGCTGTTGGTCAAATGAAAAATAAAACTTATGTTGGTTTAGGTGCTGTATCAATGGGTATTGCAGGTTCTTTCCTTGATGGCAACTTTATGCAACAATACTTTGGTATAAGAGCAGAATGGGTTGATATGGTGGAAATTGATAGACGTATTAACCTTGGAATTTATGACAAGGCAGAATATAAAAAGGCTTTGGAATGGATAAAAGCAAACTGCAAAGAAGGTATAGATATTAATGATTACAATAAACCAAGAATAGTAATGTCAAAGGAAAAACTTTGGGAATATACTGCTAAAATGGTAGTCATTGTAAATGATATTATGTTTGGTAATCCTAAACTTAAAAAGATGGGCTTCCCAGAAGAGGCTAATGGCAGAAATGCTATTGCTGGTGGTTTCCAAGGTCAAAGACAATGGATAGATAGACTTCCTAATGGCGATTTTATGGAAGCAATAATGAATACTTCTTTTGACTGGAGAGGTAAAAAAGAGCCATTTATTTTAGCAACAGAAAATGATACTCTAAATGGTATGTCAATGCTTATTAATAAACTTATCACTTATCGTGCAAGTATTTTTGCCGATGTACGTACTTACTGGTCACCAGATGCTGTTAAAAGAGTTACTGGCTGGACACCAAACGGACTTGCAAAAAATGGTTTTATACACATGATTAATAGTGGTGCTGCTGCTTTGGACGGAATTGGTGCATGCAAGGACGAAAACGGAAAGCCTTGTATGAAAGAGTGGTGGAAGATTACTGAAGAAGATATTAAAGCATCTATGGATAATGTTACTTGGTCTCAGGCTAACCTTGACTATTTTAGAGGCGGTGGATTTAGTTCCAACTTTAAAACTATAGCAGAAATGCCTGTTACTGCAGTTAGAATTAATATGGTAGATGGTTTAGGTCCAGTACTTCAAATTGCAGAAGGCTATACTGCAGTTATTCCTGAGGAAGTAGATACAATTTTGCAAAATAGAACAGATAAAACTTGGCCATCAACTTGGTTTGTGCCTAACCTAACTGGCGATGGTGCTTTTAAAGATGTATATAGTGTTATGGCAAACTGGGGTGCTAACCATGCCGCACTTGCTTATGGACATGTTGGCGCAGATTTAATTACTATTGCATCAATGTTAAGAATTCCAGTTAATATGCATAACGTTAGTGAGGATAGATTATTTAGACCTCATACTTGGACTGCTTTTGGTACTAAGGATTTGGAGTCTGCTGATTTTAGAGCATGCAAAACTTATGGACCATTATATAAATAATAATTCTGTGGGAAGAGATTCTTCCCACAAATTAAATTTATATTAACAACTTAAATTAAATATAATTATAAAAATTTAGTTTAGTTAAATATCAAATAATAACGAAAATCCCTGCAAAAATCGAGGGTAAATTAAAAAAGAGAGGCTATAATATGGTAAAAAATACTAAAGGCGGAGTGCTTGAGACAATAAACAGAGTTTATTATAATGGACTTACAACTACTAGTGGCGGTAATATTTCTTGTATGGATAGTAATGGTACTATTTACATTACACCTTCTGGTGTTGACAAAGGTAGTTTGAAAGACGAAGATATTATGACTGTTAAAAAAGATGGAACAATTGAAGGAAAACACACTCCTTCTATGGAACTACCATTCCATTCAAATATATACAAGTGTCGTGGTGATATAAGAGCGGTTGTTCACGCACATGCACCTAGCGTTGTGGCTTATGCAACTGCAAGAAAAATTCCGGATAGCAGTGTTGCTCCTTGTTACTTTAAGTTGTTGGGAGAAGTAGCGGATAGCAAGTATGATTTACCAGGCTCTTTAAGTTTGGGTGATATAGTAAAAGCAAAATTTGAGGAAGGCTATAATAGTGTAATGATGCACAACCATGGTGCAACTGTTGGTGCTGAAACATTGGAAACTGCGTACAGAAAATACGAAACATTGGATAACTTATGTGCGGCACTTATAAATGCAAGCATATTAGGCGGTGTTAAAAAATGTGATAAACATAGTGATTATAGTGTAAAAATTACACAAAGCACTGACGGATTAAGTAAAGAAGATTTGCAAATGGCTGAAGAAATGGCAGATTATATTAAAAGAAGTTTTTATCAAAAACTTGTTTCTACTAGCCTTGGCACTTTGTGTGTAAAAATGGATAATGGTGATATTTTATTTAATCCAGATAGTGTTGGAAGAGATAAAATTCAAGGTAAAGACATTGCAAAATACAGCAATGGCAAATTTTACAATACTACAGATACTACTGCCGATTATTTAAAAATTGCTATAGAAGTATTTGCCAATATAAAAGAAGCAAAAGTATGCTTTATCTCTATGCCTAATGCTACCATGGGATTTAGTATTGCACACAAATATTTTGATGCAAAATTGATACCAGAAAGTTACATTATGCTTAAAAATGCTCTTCAATTGGAGTGCGGTGTTTCTGCAAATGAAATTGCAAAATCAATGGCTACTACAAAACCTCTTGCAATTGTAAATAATGAGTGTGTTATTACAATAGGCAAAAATTTAATAAAGGCTTTTGACAGAATGGAAGTAACAGATTATTCTGCACGTTCAATTATTTCTGCTTGTAGTATTGCACAAATTACTCCTATAAATGACGAGCAGAGTGACGAGATAGATAGAACTTTTAATGGGTGGTAATATGAAATATTTAGCAATAGATTTGGGTTCTTCCAGTGCTAGAGTTATGCTTGCAGATGGTAGTGCGGATATGTCTTTAACTGAACTTGCAAGATTCCCACATAGTGCATCTATAGTAAATGGACATTACAGATGGGATATTCAAAGATTATTTGACAAACTAAAAAATGAAATAAATAAGGCAATTGCACAATACAAAATTGCCTCAATCGGTATTTGCTCTTGGGGTGTGGACTATGGTGTAATAGATGGTAATGGCGATTTAATAGATATGCCATACTGCTATAGAGATAGCCGTGGGGAAGTTATGTTTAATGAGTTACATAAACTTATTAGCAAGGAAGAATTATTTGAACTTAGTGGGATTTATCCTAATCCTATTAACACTATTTATCAATTATATGCAGATAAAATGGAAGGCAGATATACTGGTAAGAATGTAAAAATTGCTATGATAGCAGATTTGCTTGCATATTATCTTACTGGCAATATTAGGATAGAAAGAAGTAATGCTAGTACTACTGGACTTTTAAATCTTAAAGGTGACGACTGGAATTATGATTTGCTTAAAAGATTAGACTTAAGAACAGATATATTACCTAAAATTATTTATGACGGCGAACAATATGGTGAGTTTTGTAGTGTTCCTGTGCTTGCTGTTGGTACTCATGATACGGCATCTGCAATTTATGCTTTAGAAGTTTTAGATAATCAAACTGCTTTTTTAGCATCAGGTTCATGGCTACTATTTGGCAAAGTGTTAGATGCACCTATTTGCAAACCAATTGCTTTTGAAAATAGGTATACTAATGAGAGGATAAATGATGGCAAAGTAAGTTTGCTTGATAACATAAATGGACTATTTATTATTCAACGTTTAGTTAGCGAAAACACTTTGAGTTATGGTGAAATTGATAAACACATAGATAGTGCTAAAATCTTAGGTGAGTTAGATGTTGACAAATTAATGTCTCAGGATAATATGACTGAGGATATGAAAAAACAACTTGGTATAAAAGAATGTGACATTTATGATTTAGTAAAAACTGCATATTATTCACTTGCAAAAAGAGTAGTTATTGCAATAGAAAGGCTGCAACAAGTAACTGGTCAAAATATAACAACAATTGTTATGACAGGTGGAGCAACAAAAGCAAAATATTTTGTGGATACACTAAAAAATCTATCAAAAATCGCTATTATTTGCACAAAAAGCGAGGGGGCAACCTATGGTAATGCTCTTAGACAAAGTAAGGTGTAATAATGTGTGAGTTGTTACATAATATTGAAAAAGTACATACTACA
>CAJTNW010000032.1:0-4214 GCA_910577795.1 uncultured Christensenella sp. | reverse complement strand
GTAGTAAGAATTAGCAAAAATTTATCTTTGAGTAATGTAGATGTTGTAGAGTGGTGCAAAGATAAAATTTTGGACAAAAATGCTTTAATCACTAGACAAGGCAAAAATTGGTATGTATTAATAGATAACATAAAAATAACAGTAAATGCCCATAGTTATACAATAATAACTGTGCATAAAATAAAAATAGGCAATCAACTATGATTGCCTTGTTTTTATATGTTTTATTTTTTTATTTTTAAATCTTTTTTATTATCACTATTTCCAACATAAGTACCATTAGTGGCGTAAAAATCTTTGCCATTGGTAGTGTAAATAGTTTGTTCACATCCCATATCGTTTGTATAAGTATAATATTTCTTTTTGCTCTCATGCGTTTCCATCATATCATCAAGCATATTAAATTTACTATAATATGCTCCAACTGCCCCTAAATTACCAACATCAAAACCTTTTGGAATAGATACCAATATACCATTTTTTGAAATAACAAAGTTAGGTGCTATCATACCAATACCCATCATTAATGCCTGATAAGGAATAGTAATAAAAAACATTCCAATATAAATAATTAAATCAAATATAATTAAAAAAACATTTTCATTAAAATAATCATCAACTAAATATCTGTTTTCTTTTTTTATTTTGTTGTATGACTGTGTATAAGTATCTGTATATCTTATTGATTTAGTAGCCAAAAATGCTATAAACGGATATGCTATCAAAGACTGAAAAACAGTAACAGGTATTAGTGCAAAACATAATATCATAGCAACAAAGTAAATAGAATTTAATATTCTTCTTTTTAAATTACTTAATCTGTATTTTGCGCCTATTGCTATAATTGCAAGTTCTTCTTGAGTCGCTGTTTTCTTAAATGATTTCCATGTTTTTTCATCAATAGAAGTATCATATAAGTCAAGTTCCAACTTGTTTCCATTTTTAGTTTTTGGTTCTGTGCCTTCAATTTCTGTATTATTTTCAGAATGAGAATTTTTATATTGATTAATCATTTGATTATATATATCATCATTTTCATTACAATAAAAACAGTCATTTTCATAATCAAGCCTTAAAACCACATTACCACCGCCTTCAGCCTCACTTAAATTTACTGTTTGACCAAGTAAATAAATCTCATCATTAATTAAACTTAAATACATTTGCTCAACTTCAATATTTTCACCTGATTCAGTTGTAAGATTTAAATTATCTTCATTCTCTGGGTCAAATGCCAGTGCTATTGTTGGTTTAGTTTGGTAGTCAATAGGGTGGTCTTGCAAATAATCTCTAAATGTCAAATATTTATTATTAGAGTTCTTATTCGTTTCTTCTTCCTCAATTGGTTCTTTTTCAGATGTAGTATCTAGGGTTTTGTTTTCTGCCTTATCTAAGTCTTTTAGCCCTAAAATTCCACCTATAACTGCAAGCAAGCCAATAGGTGTAAATACACCAATTGCACCAAATATTATAAATAAAATATTTGCCCATTTTTTAGTTTTACTAAAATATACTAGAATTATATTAATTACAAAAAGAACTATAGTTAATGCGTATCCTACAGTTTTTATAATTGTGTTATCAATAATAGGGGCTATAAAAAATATAAATATTAGTGGAATACTTGCAGCCATTAGCAAATATATAGATAACAAAATTTGGCTAGCAGTCATTTTTTTCTTTTTCTCAGTTTGTGAGTTTTGGTTTTTAACTTTTTTCAAAATTTCTTCTCCTTTGTAACTTTATAGTTTATATTATCAATTTACGGGTTAAATTTCACCCATATTATACCAATATTTTTTATATATGTCAAGAGTTTGGGTGAAGTTTAACCCATATTTTTTTTGTCAATAATGATAGACTAAAGGTGAAAGATAACCCATAAGAAAAATTTAAATGTACCAAAATAATCATTTAATTTTCTTTAAGTTGTTTTAAATCATATCTTAGTTTTAGGCTTGGATATTGAGTTACATAAGAGGAAAAAATATGAATATTAGTCAAGCGGTAGCAATGAGGATAAAGGAATTGCTATTAAAACAGGGCATAACTCAATACAAACTTGAGCAAAATGCTTGTCTGTCTCATGATACAGTAAAAAGTATTATGAAAGGAAAATCAAAGGGTGTAAATTTAAAAACTCTTATTGCTATAGCAGATGGTTTTGGTATGACAATAAGCGAATTTTTGAATAGTGATTTATTTTTATATGATAATTTAAATATGGATTAATGGTATTTAATGGAAAATAAAAAATAAATTTAGTTGCTTTTTTAAATTTAATTTGTTATTATGAATATGATAGTAGTGGTAATAATTTAATTATTAGTTGTAAACTTACTATTAATTGCAATCAAACTTAATCATGGGGATGTTTTGGATTCGACAGGTGGGTGTGAGATTGTGTAAGCGTGCCGTAGGTTCGACTACGTTAAAACGAACGTTAAAAATAAACGCAAAAAATAATAATCAATTGGCTTTCGCTGCTTAATCAGCAAGCCTGTCACTCCTATAGACCTATTGGATAGGTAAGTGGCATCATTTAGGATAGGAAGGTCTTTTTACTTTTGGTGTGAAGTAACTAGATAAATTAACACCTCATCAAAATACAGCCTGTGCAAAAGGCGATATGGAGAAACAATAAAAATTTGCACTCCGCACGAAGAAAGCATAGTTAATCCCCGTTTGGACACGGGTTCGAAACCCGTCATCTCCACCAAGCGTGTCGGTGGAAAAGTCTTTTGACTTTTCCGCCGATTTTCATCATTTTAGGTATAATTCATGTAATTTTACTATTTTGTGTATATATTTTAGTTATTATTGAATAGTAATAGAGCATTTTTGACCAAATAAAAGACTTTGAAGAGGAAAATATCCTTTAAAAGGTCTTTATTTTTATTGAAAAACACTCAACACATTACATATTACACTACATTATTGTGTCCTATGAAAAGTACGAGCTGACGGGACTTGAACCAGTAAAAAAGTACATGCCCTTAATAATTAATACCTAGTGTATTGCTATTTGAAATTTTATATTATTAGTGTTTATCGTTATTGACTTTTGGTATTAAAAATGTTAAAATAATATCAATAATATTTAATACAAGTTATTGTTCAAGGTATAAAATGCAAATAGACGAATTTATCAAACAATATAAAGTTTTTTGCGATTTAAAGTATGGTACCAAAACTGGTACTGCAATTTCATACGCAAATGCTTTGAAATATTTGTTTGAGTATCTCGGTTGTAATGAGGTCAATGAGGCAACGATATTGACAATAAAAAGTATAGAACCAGATATAGCTGATAAATCTTGCGTGTTTTATGGCAAACTGCTTAAATCTTTTGTATTGAATGGAAGAAAGTCCTATGTTGAAAAAGGTTTTGTAAAAGCTGCGATATTGGCACTTTATGAGTTTTTGGTAGAGAAACCTTTATATTCCATAAAAAATGAGAATGATTTATTAATCAAAGCAGTACATGACAATACAATTGTTGTTCCATTTGAAATAAAAAAAATTAAACGAATTTTACCTATATCGGGACAAAGTAAACATAGTTACGAAATTAATCGTGTCAACGGAACGGTAAAAAATGCTTTAAACAAAATTTACAGTGGTAGAAAGGCGGAAAAATATTTTATTTCTTATCTCAAGGATTATCTTGGGCTTAATCAAGGGTTCGATTTTATTGATGTAGCAAATAACAAAGAATATGGGTACGACATAAGAGTTTTTCAATATGGAATAGAGATAAAAAATATTAAAAGCGGTGGTTTTTATCTAACTGACAATGAGATTGCACGATTAGAGCATTCCGAAACACATTTAATTTTTGTAGATATTGATAACGGCATATGGTTGCTAAAAAATAATTCCGATTGGATTAAGAATATTATTTCGAACATAAAATCTATTAGAAAAATTTGCTGTGATAACTATAATTTGCTGGACTTGACAGATATTCGTATCAATATTGATGAAACGGCAGAAAAAGAGATGGTTGAAATTTCTGACTTTAACAAAGAAAAATTTATAAATTTGTTAAATTGCATGAATTAATAAAGAAGAGTTAAATATTAATGGATGTGGGAAAAGGAAATTGTGTGACATTGGTAACTTTTTAAAACGAAATGATTAATATCGTTTATTTGCAAAAAAATAGTAAAATAACTAACGAATAAGAAAGTAATTGGAGAAGAAATGAAGAT
>CAJTNW010000031.1 GCA_910577795.1 uncultured Christensenella sp. | reverse complement strand
AAAAACTTTGCGCAGCAAAGATTTTACGTTTGGTCCGAGTGCAGTCGACTTTGTCGACAAACTGGATTACATAGATATACTTAATACATGTACAAATAAAATGGAGGTTTTATTATGGCAAAGGTAATACGAAAATTTGGTGTAATGTTTTTTGTTACAGTAATATTGTGTCTGCTATTTGCAGGTGCATTGTATACCAGTATAAGTAACAAAACAATTTTTGATGCAAATGAAAATTTAGTAGTTGATAGTGGTGACGAAAAGGCTGTTAATTATACACCTGATTATACACTTGATGGCACTAATGAAGAAATGGCTGCTACATGGTCGCAAGCAATACAAGCATCTATTAATGAAAAAAGTGTAAAAACAGTTTTACTGAATAATGATTGGATAGCACCTGCAACTGGTAATCATTTGTTTGGTACTGGTGTAGGGTTTTGGGATGGTTCAGGCTCACTAACTATACATAAAAATGCAAATATTATTTTTGATTTAAACGGACATACTATAGACAAACAACATACTTCAAAAGTTGCCTATGGGTCTTGTTTTACTGTGCTTAATGGTGGAAAGTTGACAATTAATGATTCAAGTTACAGCAAGGAAACACTTTTTCAAACTTATGAAGATAATAAAAATAAAAGTGCAACAGAACTTATGCAAGTTTTAAGAGAATTACCATTTGGTAGATTAACTGGTGGGGCATGTAATGATACTGGTGGTGCTATTTATTCTCAAGCCGGAAGCGAATTATCATTTAATGGTGGTATGATTATAGATAATATTTATGCTCCTTGTGGTGGCGCTATTTATTCAGATAGTAAACTTACAATAAATGGTGGTTTGTTTATGAACAATTACGCAACAAAAACTTCTGCCAGCGCTGGTGGAATAAAGTGTGGAACAGAAGTTGTTATTAATAATGCAATTTTTGTGGGTAATCATGCAAATACTAATGGTGGTGCTATTTACTCAGCGGATGCAACATTATTTAGTATTGATAATTGTATTATGAGTCATAATAGTGCAGATAATGTTGGTGGTGCAATTTTTATTTCAAGAGGAAAATTAAATAGAACTATAACTAATACTACAATTTCTCATAACGAGAGTAAGAGTAATGGTGGTGGAGTTTATATTGAACAAAATACTATTGTTGATTTAACTAATTGCATAATAGATAATAATAAAACTTCAATATGCGGTGGTGCAGTTTATGTAGTTGGAAATGTAAATTTAAAATCTTGTACTATAAGTGAAAATATTGCAAGTTTGTCTGGTGGAGGAGTTTTTATAAGTATTGACTCAACTAGTACAATTAGTGGTTGCGAAGTTATAAAAAATAGTTGTGTGGATTATGGTGGAGGAATATATTGCCATAATCAATCAGTATGTACAATAAATGATAGTAATATTGCCGAAAATACTGCAAATTATGGCGGCGGTATGGCTTATAATAATATTGTAAAATTAACTAATACAAGTGTTGTAAACAATATTGGTTTATCTAGTCATGCAGGGGTTTTGTTGGGAGATAGCAATGCACGTTTAATTGTTAGCGGTGCAACAATTATAAAAGATAACAAACTAAATGGAAAGGATAGTAATATAAATTTAGTAAATGGTAAAAAAATAGAAATAGATGGAGTATTAACAAAAGATAGTAAAAAAGCATACATTTCCATATTGTTAAATGAGGATTATAATATTTTTGAACCTTTTACTTTGGGTTATAGTTATCATGGCAATGGTAATATCTCTCCATCAACTTATTTTAATTGTGAAAATGAAAACAAAATTGCAAAAATGAAAAAAGAAGAGGTAGTTTTTGATTTTGTAAATGATAGTGTATATGATTTTATTTATCTTGAAAATAATGAGAGAAAAAATTATAAAGATAATGAAAAACTGCATGGCTATAATGATAGTGATATAGAAAAATATATCTTGGGAAATATAGCACCAAATACAAGTGTAAAAGAGTTTATAGAAACCTTAGGTTTTGATACAAGTAAGATAGTATTAAAAGATAATAAAGGTAAAGATATATACAAAAACAATGCACCAGTGGATAGTGCAACTTATGATAACAAATATGAACTCGCAGTAGGAACAGGTTGGAGAGTAGAGTATACAAACAATGGAAATACAGAGACAATATACTTATCAGTACTAGGAGATGTGACAGGTGACGGCAGAATAAGTGCAGTAGATGTAACATATCTAAGACAAGTAGCAAATGATAAAGAGGCATATGACAACTTATCAGTAGAAAAGAAGTTAGCAAGTTTAGTATTAAATGTAGGGCTAGTGACAACAGCAGATGCAGAGATAATACGAAACATAATGGATAACAAATTAGATATAAAACTATTCTTTTAAAAAATAAGTTTTTATTCTTAAATAAAGGGCGGTAATTTACCGCCTTTGTTATTTTTTTGCAAGTTAAATATGCGTAAATTTTAATTGTAAAAATTTGGTAATTTATATCACATATAACGAAATGTAATAATCAAAAATAACTAAAAATTTACATTAAAAGGATTGAAAAAAAATAAATAAAATGTTATTATATATAGGTAAAAGCAAAAGATATATAAAATTGCTAAAGAGGTTTATTATGGAATACGGTTTTGATAACGCAGAGTATGTCAAAAGGCAAAAAGAAAACATACTAAAAAGAATTAGTCAGTATGACAAATTGTATTTAGAATTTGGTGGCAAATTGTTTGATGACTGTCATGCAGCAAGAGTTTTACCCGGCTTTGACGTTAACGCAAAAGTTAAACTTTTGGTAACACTAAAAGATAAGGCAGAAATAATTATAGCAATAAGCAGTGAGGACTTAGCACGTAACAAAATAAGGGCCGATTATGGTATAGGTTATGATGCTGATGTTATGAGACTAATTGACAATATGCGTGAATTAGGTATTTATATAGGAAGTATTGTTATAACAAAATATGAAGGACAACCTTCAGCAGATTTATTTAAAACTAAAATGGAACGCAGGGGAGAACGCGTTTACATACATACAAAAACAAAAGGATATCCAACTGATATAAACACTATAATAAGTGATGAGGGATATGGTAAAAATCCTTATATAGAAACTTCAAGACCTTTAGTAGTTGTTACAGCACCCGGTCCTGGAAGTGGTAAACTTGCAACTTGTTTGGGACAACTTTATCACGAATATAAAAGAGGTAATCGTGCAGGTTATGCTAAATTTGAAACTTTTCCTATTTGGAACTTGCCTTTAAAACACCCTGTAAATGTTGCTTATGAGGCTGCAACTGCAGATTTAAAAGATGTCAATATGATAGACCATTTCCATTTGGAAAAATACAATATAAGCACAGTTAACTATAATAGAGATATAGAAGTTTTTCCAGTAGTAAGAACTATTCTTGAGAGAATAACAGGTAATTGCCCTTATTGTTCACCAACTGAAATGGGTGTTAACATGGCAGGTTTTGCAATTACAAATGATGACGTAGTTCAAAAAGCCGCAAAGCAAGAAGTTATTAGAAGATATTATAAGGCTTGTTCTGACTATGCTCAAGGCAATGCAGATATTGCAACTAAGGAAAAAATAGAACTTTTGATGGGTGATTTAGGAATTAATCCTGATGACAGAAAAGTTGCAGTTATGGCAAGAGAAAAGTCAAATGAATGTGGTGCGCCAGTTGTTGCAATAGAATTGCCTAATGGTAAAATTGTAACAGGTAAAAAATCTAATTTGCTTTCTGCATCTTCTGCTGCTTTGCTTAATGCAATGAAAGAACTTGCAAACATAAGTGATGATATTAATTTGATTTCACCGCTTACTATTGAGCCTATTTTGCAAATGAAGAAAAATCTTTTAAAGGAAAAATATAATTTCTTAACTTTAGAAGAAATGCTAATTGCTTTGTCTATAGGCGCGGTAACTAATCCTACTGCAGCAAAAGCAATATCAAAAATGCAAGAATTGTTTGGTTGCGAGGCACATGGTAGTTGTATTTTACCTCAAACGGATGAAACAGTTATTAAAAAATTAGGTATCAATATTACTACAGAGGCTGTATTTAGCAATAACAATTTGTTTAATATGTAATGTTTTTACTAAAATCATTTTGAAAATCGGTATTAATTTAATAAAAATAGTTGTTTAAGTTGTAGTTTTACAATTTTATAAAAAACAAATAGATAATAAATTTTTATAGAGGAGAACCTTTTAATGGGAACAGAAGAAATCTTTAAGATTAGTAATGTAAAAGATGTGGACTTGGCAATATTGCCTACTGAGGGTGCAAAAGACCTTGCTAAAATGGTAGATAAATATTTGGTAGAATGGTATAATGAAGCAGCCGAAAAAAATAATTTACCTAAAAAAGAAACATTTTTAATTAATAGCAAATGCCCAAGATTTACTACAGGTGATGGCAAAGGTATTATCAATGACTCTGTTAGAGGTAAAGACTTGTTTTTTATTTGTGATGTAGGTAATTATAATATAGAATATACAATGTTTGGCACTCCAAACAGAATGTCACCAGATGACCATTATTGCGATTTAAAAAGATTAATTTGTGCTAACGCAGGAAAAGCAAGACGTATGACAGTTGTTATGCCAATTTTATATGGTGGTAGACAACACAGAAGAAATAGCCGTGAATCTTTGGATTGTGCTCAAATGCTTAAGGAATTGGAGTCAATGGGAGTTACAGATATTATTACTTTTGATGCTCATGACCCAAGAGTACAAAATGCAGTTCCTGAAATGGGATTTGATAACTTCTTTGCTACATATCAAATTTTAAAGGCTTTGCTTAAAGAATATCCACAAGTAAATTTAGGTAAAGACCACTTTATGATAGTCAGCCCAGACGAAGGTGCAATGGGTAGAAATATCTTCTATTCTTCTGTGCTTGGTATTAACTTGGGTATGTTCTACAAACGTCGTGACTATTCTACAATAGTAAATGGACGTAATCCAATTGTTAGCCATGAGTATATTGGTAATGACGTTAAAGGTATGGATATATTTGTTGCAGACGATATTATTGCAACCGGTGATAGTATGTTGCACCTTTGTAAGGAACTTAAAGAAAGAGGTTGTAGAAATATTTTTATTACTGCTACATTTGCTTTGTTTACTGAAGGTGTTGAAAAGTTTAATCAAGCATACGAAGAAGGCTTATTTACAGCAGTTTTGTCAACTAACTTGACTTATACTCCAGATAGTGTTAAAAATTGCAAATGGTTCATTTGTGCTGATATGTCAAAGTTTATTGCAAATATTATTGCAACTTGTAATCAAGATAAGTCAGTTTCTACATTGCTAGACCCTCATGACAAAATTAATGATATGCTTATTAATAGCGGAATAAAATAATATTATATATAGACTAATAATGGCTGAAAACTTTTTATAATTTTAAATTTATAAAAAGTTTTTTGCATATAATACACTATTTTTTGATGATATTTTTCAAACAAATTTGATAAAAAGCACCAAAAAATAAAAATAAAGAAAAAATATTTTAATAAAAAACATAGCAAAAGTTAATTTTTTATTATATAATATAATTAAAATTAGTAAACATTATTAAATTTTGTTATGCAAAGTTTAAAAAAATAATTAAAAAGGGAGTAAATATGAACATTCAATGGCTAGGGCATTCTGCCTTTAGGCTAGTGGAATCAACAGGTACAACAATTATAACTGACCCATATAAGGGTAGTATGGTTGGTTATGATATGCCAAAGAATTTGGCTTGTGATATAGTTACTTGTTCGCATGAACATGAAGACCACAATTATCTTGCAGCAATAGAGGGTAGTCCAATTGTTTTAAATCAAGAAGGTGCGTTTGAATTAAATGGTGTGCACATTTCAAGTATGGAATCTTTCCATGACCATCATAATGGCAGTAGAAGAGGTGGCAATTTAATATTTAAGTTCCGTATGGACGGAGTTGAAGTTTGTCATTTGGGTGATATTGGTGAGGCTTGTAGTATAGATATTTGTTCTCAAATAGGTTCTGTAGATATACTTTTAATTCCAGTTGGTGGCAACTATACTATTGATGCAGAAATGGCAAAAGAGTTTGTAGATTTGCTTATGCCAGGAGTTGTTATTCCTATGCACTACAGGACTCGTGACTGTGAAATGGATATAGATAAAGTAGATAGTTTCCTTAAATTATTTGATGAAGACCAGATTACTTATGCTAATAGTGCCATAGATTTTGACAGAACAGATTTTGATAGGGAAGATACCCAAATAATAGTTTTTAACAGATAATTTTGCTTTTTAGTTAATTAATTTATTGATTTATAATATAATATTTTAATTAAACAATTTTTTATTTTTATCTAATCCAATAGTTTAAAATTTAACAATATTGTACAATATATTTGCATAATGACTGATTATAGTCATTATGCTAAATAGTATTGTGTAATTTAAATAATTTTTTTATTTCATTTTAATAATTTAATTTAAAATGATTAAAGGAGTGTGATTTATGATAGATTTAACATATTTATCATTTGACGACATGACTAAAATGCCAATTGGTAAGTTACGTGATGTGGCTGCTTTTTTGGGTGTAAAATCACCTACAACTTTATCAAAACAAGATTTGCTTGCAGCAACATATAAAGCAAGATGTGGAGTTGGTAATGCAAAATTTGAAATTTCTAGAGGTAGACCAACTAAACCTGCAAAAGGTGCGTATTTTATTGACTGGGATAAAATAGTTGAACGTGACTGGACTAATGATGAAGTTGATGAAAGTTTGAGTAAATATATGAATTTAAACGAGCCAGATACTAGTTATAGTGCGGAAGTTAAAACTTATGAAAAAGAAGTTAATAATAAACCTGATTTAAATAACATTATTGACCTTGGATATTTAGAAATTATGGAAGAAGGCTTTGGATTTACAAGGTCAACAATAAGCAAATCACACGATGCATATGTTCATAACAGGCTTATTCGTTCTTTGGGTTTGCGTAAAGGCGATTTTATTACTGGTATTGCAAAAGAACAATATGAAGGCAAATCATATGCTGTTGTAAATGTTTCGAGAATTAATGGTATGCCAGTGCCTGCACTTGCTCATAGACCGCGTTTTGATGACTTAACTCCAATTTATCCTAACGAAATGTTAAGGTTAGAAAAAGACAAAACAAAAAATGACATTACTATGAGAATGATAGACTTGGTTTGCCCTATAGGAAAAGGTCAAAGAGCATTGATAGTTGCACCACCTAAAGCAGGTAAAACTACAATTATTAAAAAAATTGCAACAAATATAATGAATAACAACCCAAATATTATGCTGTACACATTGCTAATTGATGAGCGACCTGAAGAAGTTACAGATATGCAACGAAGTGTTCCGGGCGAAGTTGTTTATTCTACTTTTGACGAGACTGCAGAAAACCATATAAAAGTTGCTGAAATGTTAATAGAAAGAGCAAAAAGGCAAGTTGAAATTGGTAATGATGTAGTAATAATAATGGATAGTTTGACAAGACTTGCACGTGCATATAATACTGTTACAGAATCAAGCGGTAAGACTTTGACTGGTGGTATTGACCCTAAAGCATTGCATTTTCCTAAAAAATTCTTTGGAAGTGCAAGAAATATTGAGCATGGTGGAAGTCTTACAATAATTGCAACTGCACTTATTGATACTGGTAGTCGTATGGATGAAGTTATTTTTGAGGAATTTAAAGGTACAGGTAACTTGGAATTAAGATTAGACAGAAGATTATCTGAAAAAAGGATATTCCCAGCAATTGACCTTGATAAATCTAGCACTAGAAGAGATGATTTGTTGCTTTCTCAAAAAGAACTTGAGGCTAATTTTGCACTTCGTGCTTTGCTTGCAAATAATGAGCAAGAAACAACAAAAATGTTTATCAATTTATTATTAAAGACAAAAAATAATCAGGAACTTTGCGAACAAGTTATTTTGCAATTCCGCGCTTTAGAAAAAAATAATAAATTTTAATTGATATTTTTACATTAAATAGATAATTAAATAAGTTTTATTAAATGACTTTGACATTTGTCAAGGTCATTTTTTTTGCATTTTTTAATATGTAATGTTTAAAAAGTTTATTTATGGGAATTATTTATTTGTATGAATTTTTAGTAAATCGCAAAAAAATTGACTTGTGTGTATAAAGAATGTTTTTTATGTCAAGAATACAATTGTGAGGATTTGGTTTATGAAAAAGTTTTTAATAGTTTTATCATTGTGTTTGTTATTGTTTGTTACATATTCTTTACCTGTTATGCTACCTAAATCAGAAAAGGATATTACAATTAGTTATTTTACTAAAGGTCAATATAGTGCAAATTCTATATACCTATATGATGACATTTATATGGTTACAAGTGATATTAAAAAAGGACAAGAGATGGCGGATAGTTTGGGAAACATAGTTGGAATCAGTGCATCATTTAAAGGTGATTATGATGATTTTACAAGAGTGATAAAAAAATGTAAAGTTGCTGTACAACAAGAGGAAAGTGTGGGGAATGTACATATCATTTATGGTATATCTGAAAATTGCGGTAAGCCTACTTATGCAAATGGGATGAATATCAATTTTCAAATCGCTATAAGGGATAATGTAATCACAGTAGGCACCCCTTTAATAATGGGGAGTTATTAAGAATATTTGGAGGTAAATATGCAAAAAAAAGATGCAAAGGCTATCGGCAGCAGAGTAATGGCTTTTTTAAAAAAGAATATTCATTATATCCTGATGATTCTATGCGTGATAGCGATTGGAGTAGTGGTAACAGTAGTTGCAGTGCTTAACACAACAAAGCAAGATGCAGACATTAATAAACCTGATGTCCCATCAATTGAGGTTCCTGATGATGATACACCAGTAGTCGTAGAAAAGAAGTTCGCTTTGTTAATGATGGTTGAAGATGGTGTAAAAGGCAGAGGTTTTTCAGATACTGCTTTAAGTTATAACCCAACACTATCAAGATATGATGCACATTTAGCAGTAGACATTACTGGTAAAGAGGGAACAAATGTAATTGCAGGTTTTGATGGTACAGTTACAAATGTAACTAATGATGCTTATTATGGTGGCACAGTAACAATTGATTATGGCAAAGGTTATATTGCAACATTCAAGTTACTTGCTGATGTAACAGTTAAAAAAGGTGATAAGGTTACTGAAAAAACTGTAATTGGTAAAATTGGCAAATTCCAATTTGAGTGCAAACAGGATGCTCATTTACATTATGAACTTACTCAAAGTAGCAAACTAGTTGACCCAATGCAATTTGTTGTAGGCGATAATAAGTAAATAACTAAGGGTGCTGTAAAAGCACTCTTTTAATACATATAGTTATATATAAATTTTTAAATTTTAGGAAATAACCTTTCAAAAATCGAGGTTATTTTTATTATTTTAAAAATTATTGCTATAACTTTATATTATAATATACAAAAGTTTGAAAAATAAAAACTTTTTTATCAAAATTACTTTATACATTTATTGTAATATGTTATTATAACAATATGGATAACGGATTAAGATATAATAGTATAACAAAATATTATAAAAAAACTTTTGGCTGCACAGTGTATAAGTTAGCATTGGATATAGGTGCAACCTGCCCTAATCGTGATGGTAAGTTAGACTACAACGGTTGTATATTTTGTAGTGGTGCTGGTAGTGGTGATTATTCTACACAAGCACATAATCTTGATATAGCAAAAAGCAAACTGAAAAATAAACAAATTGGTAAATATATAGCATATTTTCAGTCTTTTAGTAATACATATATGTTAGTAAGCAGGTTAGATAAATATGTCAAAATGGTTTTGCAAGATAAGGAGGTTTGTGGCATAAGCATATCAACAAGACCAGATTGTATAAGCCAGGATATGCTAAATTATTTAATAGATTTAAATAAACATACTCATTTGGTTATCGAACTTGGCTTGCAGTCTGCTTTTGATAAAACATTAAAACTAATTGAAAGAGGTCATACTTTTAAAGATTTTTTAGATACTTTTAATATGCTAAAAGAGCAAAATATTAAAGTTTGCGTACATATTATGGATGGACTGCCACAGGAAGGAATTGCAGAGATGCTAGAAACTGCAAGAGTTGTAAGTGAGTTAAAACCTCATTCTGTTAAAATCCATTGCACTTATGTGCCTAAAGATACAAAACTTGCACAAATGTACTACAATGGAGAATATTCGCCTTTAACAATGCAAGAGTATATAGAAATACTAGCAAAACAACTGGAAATTTTAGGTGATGAAATTTATATAGAAAGATTAACTGGTGATGGAGATAGGACAAGTCTTATTGTACCAGAATGGAGTTTACATAAAAGATATTTTTTAAATCAATTAAATAAATACCTTGCAAATAAAAAGGGTAGTATTGATTAAATTTTATTTTTATGGATAAAAACGATTAATGTGATGTTATATTTAAATATAATCATATATACATATTTAGATATGAAAATATGAAATAATACCGATTTTTGATAGATATAATGATATGTTGATATGGTGTTATTTGCAATAATTAATAAATGACAATATGTTCAAATAATCATTTATGTATAATTGATAATATGATAATACTATCATACATAAATAATTGCACATATAATTATATATTGATTATGAATAAATGATTATATGCAAATATGATTATATAACAATTAAAGATAGTTATTCTTATTTTACCAAAAGTTATTTTGCTTGACTTTTGGTCTTTTTTTTATTATAATTTTATTAATTATTATAAAAATACAATATGCTAATAATTTTGTTGATTAAAAAGCATAGTTTTGGGAGATAAAAATGAAATTAGGTGTTGTTGGTTTGCCAAACGTTGGCAAAAGTACATTGTTTAATGCAATAACAAAAGCAGGAGCAGAAAGTGCAAATTACCCCTTCTGCACTATTGAGCCAAATGTTGGTGTGGTAGCAGTTCCGGATAAAAGACTTGATGCACTTGCAAAATTATATAACAGCAAAAAAATTACTCCAACTTATTTAGAGTTTGTTGACATTGCAGGTCTTGTTAAAGGTGCATCTCGTGGCGAAGGTTTAGGTAATAAATTTTTATCTCATATACGTGAAGTTGATGCTATAACTCACGTTGTAAGATGTTTTGATGATGATAATATTACTCATGTTGATGGTAGTATAAATCCTTTGCGTGATATTGAAACTATTAATCTTGAACTTATTTTTGCAGATATGGAGTCTGTAAGCAAAAGAATTGCCAAAGCGCGTAGTAGTGCTAAGGGCGGAGATAAAAAGTATATAGCAGAGGCTGAATTTTTAGAAAAAATATATGCGCATTTAGAAAGTGGCAAGCCTGTTAGAGCAATGCAGTTTAATGAAGATGAGGCTAATATTGTAAAAGATATGTTTTTGCTAACTACAAAGCCTGTAATATATGTTGCAAATATTAGCGAGGGCGAAATAGGAACAGAAAACGATTACGTAAAACAAGTAAAGGAATTTGCAAAAACAGATAATGCAGGTGTAGTTGTTTTGTGTGCTAAAATTGAAGAAGATTTGGCATCACTAGATGATGAGGAAGAAAGAGCAATGTTTGCAGAAGAATTGGGACTTTCTGAAAGTGGACTAGATATACTTGTTACAGAATGTTATTCTTTATTAGGCTTAATATCTTACCTTACTGCTGGCGAAAAAGAAACAAGAGCATGGACAATAGAAAAAGGCACTAAAGCACCTCAGGCTGCAGGTAAAATTCATAGTGATTTTGAAAGGGGCTTTATCCGTGCAGAAATTGTTGATTATAAAATATTGCTTGAGTTAGGTTCTTACACTATTGCAAAAGAAAAAGGAAAAGTTAGAAGCGAAGGTAAGGATTATGTTGTGCAAGATGGTGATGTAGTTTTGTTTAGGTTTAATGTTTAAGAGGTTAAAAATGGATTATAAAATAGAAATTGCAAAATTAATAAAAATAGAAAATGTAAGTTATGAGGAAATATTACCTTTAGTAGTTGCAGCCAAAGATACAGCACTTGCTGACTATGCTTTTCCTTGTTTTAAATTTGCAAAAACCTTGCGAAAATCGCCTGTAATTATTGCAAATGAAGTTGTAAGCCAAATTGAAAAACCTGATTTTATAGAGAGTATTGAGGCTGTAAATGGTTATGTCAATTTTAAATTATCAAAATGCAATTATGTAAAACAAGTCATTGATAGTGCTTTTGATAAAGGCGAACATTATGGTGATAGTATTGAGGGTAATGGCAAAACAATTTGTATAGACTACTCTAGTATAAACATTGCAAAACCTTTTCACATGGGACATTTGTCTACTACTGTTATTGGTGCAAGTTTGTATAAAATTTATAAAAAACTTGGATATAATGTTGTAGGTATTAACCACCTTGGTGACTGGGGAACTCAGTTTGGAAAGTTAATTGTCGCTTATAAAATGTGGGGAGACAAAGACGACATTAATAATCGTGGCATAAACGCATTGCTTGAAGTTTATGTTAAATTTCATAAAGAAGCAGAAAGCAAGCCAGAACTTAATGATTTGGCAAGAAGTTGGTTTAAAAAGATAGAAGATGGGGATAAAGAGGCAAATGATTTATTCCTTTGGTTTAAAGAAGTAACGTTGCGTGATGTAAAGAAAATTTATGAAAGACTAGACGTTCAGTTTGATAGTTATAATGGCGAAAGTTTTTATAATGATAAAATGGGGCCAGTTATAGACGAACTTGAGGCAAAGGGACTAACTAAAATTAGCAATGGCGCAACTATTGTAGAGTTTGATGAGAGTGATGATATGCCACCATGTTTAATAAAAAAAGCAGATGGTGCTACTTTATATGCTACTCGTGATATCGCAGCCGCTTTTTATAGAAAAAATACTTACAATTTTTATAAATCTCTTTATGTTGTGGCATATCAACAAAATTTACATTTTAAACAATTGTTTAAAGTAATTGAAATGATGGGATATGACTGGGCAAAAGATATGGTACATGTACCTTTTGGTATGGTAAGTATTGAAGGCGAAAAATTATCTACTCGTGATGGTAATGTAGTATTTTTGGAAGATGTTTTGAATACTGCAAAAAGCAAGGCTTTGCAGATTATTAATGAAAAAAATCCAGATTTGCAAAATAAAGACAATGTTGCAGAAATGGTTGGAACTGGGGCGGTAATTTTTGGTGCTTTGGTTGGTAGCCGTATTAAAGACATTAGTTTTAGTTATGATAAAGTTTTAAATTTTGATGGCGAAACAGGTCCTTATGTACAATATACTTATGCAAGGTGTTGCTCACTTTTAAATAAAATAACTAGTATTGGTAGTATTAACTATAACAATTTGACTAGTCCAGAAAGTTATGAGTTAATTAAACTTATTGATAAATATCCTGAAATAATTGCTGATAGCGGTTTAAAATATGAACCATCTATTGTTACAAGATATATTTATTCACTTGCTTGTCAGTTTAATAAGTTTTATTTGGAACAAAATATTTCTGCATCAAATGAAGATGACAAAGCCGCAAGACTTGCTGTTGTAAAAGTAGTAAAAGATATAATAAAAAATGGTATGTCTTTGCTTGGTATTAAGTGTCCAGAAAAAATGTAATAATTAAATAAAAGAGTGTTAGCAGATAACACTCTTTTTTATGCAAAAATACACTTTTTATTTTTTGGGATAACCACTAATAATATCAACATTAAGTTTTCATTATATTGAAATTTTTGTAATTTATTGCAAAAAAAAATTATTTGGTGTATAATATGATAGTCAAGGAAAACAGGAGGTTTTTGTTATGAAAACTATTGGTACAATTTCAAGAGGTATTAAAGCACCTATTATCAAAAAAGGCGACAATTTGGTTGACATTGTTGTGGATAGCGTACTTGCTGCAAGTGAGGAAGGTAAGTTTGAATTGCAAGACAGAGATGTTGTTGCTATGACAGAGGCTATTGTTGCAAGAGCACAAGGTAATTATGCTACATTAGAGCAAATTGCTAAAGATGTTAGAAATAAAACTGGTGGTGGCACTGTTGGCTTAGTTTTTCCAATTATGTCAAGAAACAGATTTTCTATGATTTTAAAAGGTATTGCAATGGGTGTTGATAAATTGATTATTCAATTATCTTATCCTAGTGACGAGGTAGGTAATCCACTTATTCCTATGGATATAATAGATGAAAAAGGTGTTAATCCTTATACAGATGTGTTTACTGAAAAAGAATATTATGCTACTTTTGGCAAAATACTACATCCATTTACTGGACTTGATTATATAGAATTATATAAAAGTTTTGGTGGAGATAATTGTGAAATTATTCTTGCAAATAATCCAAAGGAAATTTTAAAATACACAGACAAAGTTATTAATGCTGATATACATACAAGAAATCGTACAAAACGCATTTTAAAAGATGCAGGTGCTAAAGTTTGCTTAAACTTAACTGATATTTTAAACGAAAGTGTTGATGGTAGCGGTTGGAATGAGTATGGTTTATATGGTAGTAACCTTGCTACTGATAACTCTATCAAATTATTCCCTCGTGATGGCCAAAAATTAGTTGATAGCATTGCAGAAAAATTTAAAAAAGTTACTGGCAAAAATATAGAAGTAATGATTTATGGTGATGGTGCATTCAAAGACCCTGTTGGTGGTATTTGGGAACTTGCTGACCCAGTAGTTTCTCCTGCATATACAAAAGGTTTGGAAGGTACTCCTAATGAGTTAAAACTTAAATATCTTGCAGATAACGCGCTTGGAGATTTAACTGGCGAAGATGCAAAAGCCGCAATGAAAGAACTTATTAAAGAGAAAAAAGCAAATTTGGTTGCAGACCAGTCATCGCAAGGTACTACTCCAAGAAGACTTACAGATTTGTTAGGTAGTTTGTGTGATTTAACATCTGGTAGTGGTGATAAAGGAACTCCAATTATATTAATTCAAAATTACTTTACTAACTATAGCATTGACTAAAAAAATAAACTAAAAAATAAAAAGGAATAAGTTTTTAACTTATTCCTTTTTTAATCTATACTAAAATATAAAATATTTAGGTTAATTTATAAATTTAGTAAATCAATTTTTTTCTTTTCAAACTCTTCTGGAGTAATTATTCCTTCATCCATTAATTTTTTATATTTTAAAATCTCGTCAGCAGCATTTGAATTGTTTGAATTTTGTGTGTTGGATTTGCATGCTTTAATTTTTTCTTGAATATAATCAATAATTTGTTGCACCTCACCAGTATAATTTTTCTTTTTAATCACTATGGCATTTTCTTGACCTGAAGAATATACGGCATTTGCTTCGGAGTTGCCCATAATAGTAAATTGTATATATCCACTGCTAAGCAATTTAGGTGTAGCAAATTTTATTGCTGTTAAATCTGTATAAAAAATAGTTTTTTCACCATTAGTAACACCTACTAGTGTATTTAAAATACCTGAATGTTTGATAACTATTCTATCTTCATATACAATTAATATATCTCCAAGACCACCATCTAATTTAAAAACTGCATCCATTTTTTACCCCCATAAGTTAAAAATTTATTATTATAATTATTATATCATACTAAAAGTAAAAATACAATATACAATATAAAAATAACATAAATTATTTTACATATAAATTTATAAGTGTTTTTGAAATTTTATTAAAAATATAAATGATATTACTTTATTATTTAATCTGCTTGAAAATTATGTTTATATTTGATATAATTATTTAAAAATAGATATATGCAATAAAATTAACAAATTACAATATGATTTAAAAGTTATAAAAAATAAAAATTAATTAATTCAATAATATTATATGTGCGAGTTTGATTATGTTAAGGTAGTTTATGAAATATACTGGTGCTAAAATTTTGATAGAAAGTTTAAAACGAATGGGTACGCAATGTGTGTTTGGGTATCCGGGCGGTAGCATACTTGATATTTATGAGGAACTTTATAAAGAAAAAGGAAAGATTAAACATTATTTAATGTCATCAGAGCAAGGGGCAACTTTTGCAGCAGATGGATATTATAGAGCAAGTGGCAAAATAGGTGTTGTACTTGCGACTTCTGGACCTGGTGCAACTAATTTGGTTACTGGTATTGCAAATAGTTTTTTGGATTCTGTACCTCTTATAGTTATTACAGGCAATGTATCTACTAGTAAATTAGGACAAGATAGTTTTCAGGAAGTAGATATTTATGGTATTACAATGCCAGTGGTAAAATATAGTTATTTGTGCAAAAATGTTATGGATTTAGAGCAAACAATCATAGATGCTTTTGAAATTGCAAAAAGTGGTAGACCAGGACCAGTGCTAATCGATATTCCTAAAAATGTACTATCTGAAAAATGTGAGTATAATGGTAATCTTTTGTCAAATGTTCATAAAAAAACATTAAATTATGCTCCTGATTATAAAAAGGCAATTAACCTTTTAAACAATAGCAAAAAACCATTTATATATTGTGGTGGTGGAGTAGTAAATAGTGATGCAGGTGAAAAAGTTGTAAAACTAGCGAAATTATTAGATGCACCAATTGCAAGTACTATGATGGGAAAAACTGCTGTGCCAAATAATTTAAAATATTATGTAGGTATGACAGGTATGCATGGTAATTTGTCTGCAAATTATTTGAAAAATGAGGCAGATGTTATTTTGGCATTAGGTGTAAGGTTTAATGATAGGGCAAATGTAGATAATCAAAATATTTCAAAACAAAAAATTATTCATGTAGATATAGATTTGGTGGAACTTAATAAAAACATTGAGTGTGACTGCTTAATAAAAAATGAAGTATCTGAATTTTTGGATAATATAATACAAGATATTGAAGTCCATAATAACAAGGAATGGTGGAATGTAATTGAGGAACAAAAACAAAAGGATTATGTTTATGCAAAATCTGGTTTTACTCCTAACAATATAATAAAAATTTTGGCTAAAAATTTAAAGGATAATGATATTATTGCAACTGATGTTGGACAACATCAATTGTGGACGGCGCAATGTTATCCATTTAAATTGCCAAGAACATTTTTAACATCTTGCGGACTTGGTGCTATGGGGTATGGTTTAGGTGCTAGTATTGGTGGAGTTATTGCAACTAAAAATCGTGGAGTGCTTATTACTGGTGACGGAAGTTTTATTATGAACTCAAACGAACTTGCATTAGTTGTAGAACATAAGTTGCCGGTAATGGTTATTGTGATGAATAATGGTGCATTAGGTATGGTAAAACAATGGCAGTCAGAATTTTATAAAAAACATTTTTCCGGTGTAAATATAAAGGGAAGAGTGGATTTTGAATTGCTTGCAAAATCATACGGAGTAAAGCATAGTTATACTGTTGATAGTATCAAAAAGTTTGAAATGGTAATAAATCAACATAAAAACTTTAATGAGCCAGTTTTGATTAACTGTATCATTGATAGTGAGGAAATAGTATTGCCATTTGTGCATCCAGATAAAATGTAAAAAAAGGTAGCAATTATTTGCTACCTTTTTAATAACAATATATTTATGGATTAGGAATTTATTGGTAATATAAAATTGTTTAGAATGTATATATATTTTGTCATTGCTTAAAATATTAGTGTAGCAGTAGATGCTACAGAGGAGAAAGTTATGGCAAGAAGTCAACAAAATTGTGCTAATAAAACTGCAAATAAGACATCTAAGTCAAATACAACTAAGGGTGCAGCAAAATCTAGTACAAAAAATTGCTCAAATTGCAAATAAGTAAAATAGCATTTTAGCAAAACTCAAAAAACAAAAATCTCTCTAATGTAGAATTAGAGAGATTTTTGTTTGCTATAAGAGTTTGTTTGTATGACAAATTCGCTTTAAAACAAGTTGTTTATTGCGGAATTTGTGCAAAAAAGTATTTTATAAATTCTCTATATTGTAGAATTTTGAATATAGTGTTAAATCTATAAGTTTACCATATTTTTGAGCAGTATCTATATCTTGCTTATTAATTTTCTTTCCTGATGGGATAATTATATTGCCAGAAGCAGTGATATTTTTTTGAGTTATTCTGCCAATTAAAAATCCATAATTACTTATTGTTGTCATTATGCTTACTGGATTTGTAATAGTTGGTTGTTCTTTTTTATTGCTAGTCCTTTTTTGCTTTGGGATACGTTTAAATACTAAGCCGTCTTGTGACATTGACAAAATGTCTACATTCGATAAATTTTTATTGTCAGTTATTAGTTTTCTAATTCCAAAATCTTTTGTAATCATTAAGTCTTTAAGGTTTCCGTAAAGTTTACCTTTTTCGTCGGCAACCATTTGATTATTTACAGCATAAAATTTAAAATTAGGATAATTCCTGAAATCTGATTTGTACATTATGACATCATTTATTTTATAG
>CAJTNW010000030.1 GCA_910577795.1 uncultured Christensenella sp. | reverse complement strand
ATTTCATACTATAATATTTTTATAATATGTACATAGATATATTTATTCTATGTACATATTTTTTACAATGTTTATCCTCTTTTATCTTTTTTACCCCCGATTTTTGACACATTTATTGAATAAATCTTGTTTTTATACAAATTCAAACTTTACACAAAAACAAACACACTAAATATCATTAATTTAGTGTATTTATTTTTAGATATATTGTTTAAATCAAAATTATTTTTTAGAAAAATTTAGACTTATTAATTAATTTATTTACTTTAATTTATATTGCAAAAAAATAAGAGGCATATATAAATATGCCTCAAAAACGCAAACGCGTGTAGTACCGCTTAACCGAAATAAAACTTTTTGAAAACCTCGTATGTCGAGGTGGGTTAGCTACCTGATACCGCTGTCTTCCCCTGCCATAACCTAAAAGGTCGAGGGCGTGACATTGTGTACCACAACTCGCAATCCCTTATTATTAATGTGGTTACAAAATACAGTTTCTTTCCTGTTTTGCAGTTATCCTACACTCATAGTATAACATAATTTATATATGATTACAATACACTTTTTAAATTTTAATGTAAAAAATTTCCTAAATAAATGTCAAATAACTTTACAAAAAAACAAGGCTTAAATATTTTTAAGCCTTAAAATTTAATTAATAAACAGATTTTATTGAATGTTTACTATCTATAATTGTTTCTGAATCTATATAATATTTTCTTTCATTTCTGCGATAATATATTACCAAGCCTAAACTTTGATAGAATATATTAAGCAAACTCATTGCCATAATAAAACCTATTCCAAATGTTACTAAACCAAAAATAATAGTAAACATATAAGATGCAAAATTAACTGCAGTAAATAAACCCCAATTTTTAACTATCAAATCTTTATTAGTTAAAATTGCTTTTTGCAAACTTTTAAATATTCCTAAATCCTCATTTATATAAGTAGGTAGCCACATTGCGAACACTGACCTTTTTAGAGCAAATAGCACCATAAAAATAGTTAATGCCAAACTTAAAGCAAAAACAATAGAAAACTTGCCCATACCCCAAACCACTAAATACATCAAACCAGATACAATTAGCATAAATGGTATATAAATAAGTGTATCTATAAAACTATAAACTACAGATTTTTTTAGGTGAGCAATAAGATTAGAGGTAAAGCCAAATTTGCTATTACTATTCATAAAGTTATTTAAAACATCTGCTAATGGATAATGACCTATAGTAATCAAAAACTTACCTAAAAACAAAAATACAAACAAGGCACATACTGCACCAATTACATTATTTCTGTTAGTCGCAAACACCTCAGAAATTTTAGCAAAGTCTTGTCCTAAAACTCCAAATGCAGTATTTTGAACTGCCAAATCTCCACCAAACATTGACCTAAAAGCATCAACACAATGCTCAAAAAAATGCATATTTTGAACACCTTGAATAATAGGTTTCATAATGTAATACATTGAACTTATTGAAATTGCAGCAAATACTAAAAGCACAATGCTTAAATACAACAAAAATTTATAAAACAATGAAAAGCGAGACACTGTAATAGATAATGAATGTTTTGCTAGCATATTATCCCTCCACCAACTTCAAATATTTGTTTTTAAGGTCTTCTCTATCAATATCTGCTATATCAAGATAAGTAGTATACATTAATGTTATATAATAAGAGAACACATATATAAATAAGAAGATATTAATTATTTTTCTCCACCAAAAACCGAATGCTGCAAGCACTGCCATTATTACATAAGGTATTAGCATAGGTACAACAACTGCAAACATCATTCTAAAAAATTTACCTTTAAGTAAAGTGATAGACTCTGCTATTGCTTTTCGTAAACTTACACCTGTAATAGACATTACTGGCAAAGTTAAACTCAATAAAATCATTGCAGATAGCATTACAATAAACAATATTACATTTACTGTTATAGTAAGTCCCAAAGCAACAACTGCTTTGCGTGCAACTTTTACCCACAAAAAAGTAAATAAGGAGCAAATAACTGCATACAATTCCATAACAAATATAAATACCAGCATTAACTTAAAAACAGGCAAGAAATTGTTGTTTATACGTTTTGATAACCCCTCTCCTGAAAGAATACCCCAACGCATATGCTTAGACTCAAGCCCGCAAACTATACTAAAAAATATACTAAATATTGGCACTGCAAAAATACCAGCAACTACTGACTTCCAATTTAATTCACTAATTGCAAAAAAGACATCACCAAAAGTAACAAGTTTAGCCTGATTAAAATTAGCAAACAATTGAATCATAGTGCATGGTTCAGTAAGTAAGCCCATAACAACAGATGGCACTAAAGTAGCAATTGCTAAATACCACCAATTTTTATGACAATACTGTAGTGCAAGTCTTGAAAATCGCATTTACTTTCTCCTTTTCAATTTATTTTATTATATCCTAACTTTTAAATTTTGTTATAAAAAATTAATTATTACAAATCAAAAATTACAACATATTAACTATTTTTTAAATGTCTCAACTAAGTCAATTGGTTGTTCTACACTCAAAATAGTACCGATTTTTGACATATCTTTAACATTTCCAAAGCCGTAAGCAACTGCTAAACAGTCTAGCCCAACTTGTTTTGCTGCCATTGCATCATAAATAGAATCACCTATCATAAGGCAGTCCTCTTTTTTGCCACCAGACATTTTTACGGCATACTCTAAAATATCCTTTTTATCTATTCTACCAGCACTTTCTACTGTTCCAAATACATCATCAAAATAATCACGTATACCAAACTCTTTTAGCATTTCGCTTGCAATATCTTCCCTTTTACTTGTTGCAATATACATTTTGTAGCCGTAACTTTTTATAGTCATCAAAATATTATCCATTCCGTCAAACAATTTACACATATTTTGACCGCCTTGATTAATATAGTATTCCCTATATAATTCTCGTGCAAACGGTTCTTGTTCCTCGCCTAGCATTTTAGTAAAAGTAACTTTTAATGGTGGACCTATATATTGTTTTCTATCCTCTGGTGGAATATTTAATCCAAAATGTTCAAATACCTTACCAAAAGCAAAACTACAACCTTCAAAGGAATCAACTATAGTACCATCAAAATCCCAAAACAAATATTTATAATTACGCATTTTTCAACTCTTCTATTTGACTTTTAATTTTTTCTGCAAGTTGTGAATAATTTGCAAGTTTTTCCTTTTCCTTATCAACTAATTGTTTAGGTGCTCTTGCAATAAAGCCTTGATTATTTAGCATTTTGGTCGCACGTTCAATTTCCTTAATAGTATCTTCTAAATCTTTTGTAAGTCTTGCAATTTCTTTTTCATTGTCTACAAGATTACCAAGAGGTACTAATACATCACCAAAATCACTTATAATTACACTTACCTTTTCAGTAATTTCTTGTTTGTCATTAATATATGTTATATTGCCAATATTTGCCATTTTTACTATATACGGCATAATTGTATCCAAAACTTTTATATCTACATTAGGAGCAATTATTAAGTCAATTTTGCAAGATGGCTTAACATTCATTTCCACTCTTAAGTTACGGATATCTTTAATAATATCCATTACTTTTTCAAAAGTTTCTCTCTCTTTTTTATAGTTATACTTCTTTATAATCTCAGGCCATTCGCTAACCATAATACTTGACTTAGAAAATTTAGTAAATGAATAAATTTCATCAGTAATAAATGGTACAAATGGGTGTAATAATTTTAGGATATTATTTAGTACATAATTTAATACAGTAATAGTATTAACTTTTTTATCCATATTGTCGCCATACAAAGCAGCCTTAGATAATTCAATATACCAGTCACAAAAATCATTCCATACAAAATCATAAACACAACTGCAAGCCAAACCTAAATCATATTTTTCCATACATTTAGTGCTTTCTTTAATTGTATTATTAAGTTTTGACAAAATCCATTTATCGCTAGGTGTCAAACGGAAACTTCCCATTTCCTTAAGTTTAACATTTTCAGAATTCATCATTACAAATCTTGACGCATTCCAAACTTTATTCAAAAAGTTACGACAACTGATAACTTTTTCTTCAATAAATCTTGTATCTCCACCTGGTGCAATACCCATAAGCAGACTCAACCTTAAACTATCTGCACCATAATTATCAATAATCTCAAGTGGGTCAATACCATTACCCAAAGACTTACTCATTTTTCTGCCTTGGCTATCGCGTACAATTCCGTGTATTAAAACTTCAGGGAAAGGTATATCTCCCATGTGCTCTAATCCGCTAAAAATCATTCGTGCAACCCAGAAGAAAATAATATCATAAGCAGTAACTAACAAACTTGTAGGATAAAAATATTCCAAATCTTTTGTTTGCTCTGGGTATCCCAATGTAGAAAAAGGCCACAGCGCAGAAGAAAACCAAGTATCAAGTACGTCTTCATCTTGTCTTATATGAGTGCTACCGCATTTTGTACAAACTGTTGGAGCATCTTCTTGAACCATCATTTCACCACAGTCTTCACAATAATATGCAGGTATTCTGTGGCCCCACCAAAGTTGACGAGAAATACACCAGTCCTTTATATTTTCCATCCAATTGAAATAAGTTTTACTAAATCTATTAGGTATAAACTCTATTTTTTTATCTTTTACAACTTTTATTGCAGGTTTTGCAAGAGGTCCCATTTTTACAAACCATTGTTTGCTTACTATTGGCTCAACTACATTATGACATCTATAGCATACACCTACATTATGTTTATAAGGCTCTTCTTTAACCAAATAGCCACCTGCTTTTAAATCAGCAACTATTTTTGTTCTTGCCTCATCTCTGTCTAAACCGCAATATTTACCAGCATGCTCATTCATACTGCCATCATCATTCATAATTCTAATTACTTCTAAATTATGTCTTAAACCAACCTCAAAGTCATTAGGGTCATGTGCAGGAGTAATTTTTACTGCACCACTACCAAAATCAAGTTCAACATATTCGTCTGCAATAACAGGAATTTGTTTATCAGTAAGTGGCAAATTAAGCATTTTGCCAATAATATCTTTATATCTTTCATCTTTAGGGTTAACAGCAACTGCAGTATCACCAAGCATAGTCTCTGGTCTTGTTGTTGCAACAACAAGTTCACCACTACCATCTGCAAATGGATATCTTATATGCCATAAAAATGAGTCTTGCTCTTCATACTCAACCTCTGCATCACTAAGTGCAGTCTTACAAGAAGGACACCAGTTGATAATACGGTCAGCCTTATAAATTAAACCTTTTTCATAAAGTTTAACAAAAACATGTTTAACAGCCTTTGTCAAATTATCATCCATAGTAAACGCAAGTCTACTCCAGTCACAAGAAGACCCTAATCTTTTTAATTGTTCAACAATTCTGCCACCATATTGTTCTTTCCAGTCCCATGCACGCTCTAAAAAGCCTTCTCTTCCAACATCTGCTTTAGTAAGACCCTCTGCTTTCATTTTTTCTACTATCTTAACTTCTGTAGCAATAGAAGCATGGTCAGTACCTGGAAGCCACAATGCAGAATAACCTTGCATACGTTTAAACCTAACTATAGTATCTTGAATACTATTGTTAAGGGCATGTCCCATGTGAAGTTGTCCAGTAATATTTGGAGGTGGAATCACAATAGAAAAAGGTTGTTTTTTACTATCCACTTCTGCACGAAAATATCCCTTTTTCTCCCACTCTTTATATAATCTTTCCTCAAACTCACGAGGATTATAAGTTTTTGACATATCCATAACTATACACCTTCCTATTATCTCAAGCATTTAATAAAATTTATCTTTTAAGTTTATATCAATTAGCATTAGTTTATTTTACAAACAATACTGCAAGTAAAGCCCCTATCAAAGTTATTGCAAAGGCAATACCTTTAAAAATCAAACCAACTTCTGCTAATTTTTTATCGTCAGCATCCTTTAACTTTAATGTAACATGATAGGCAATTTTATTGCTAAAAATCAAAAAAATTATACCTATTACCATTACTACAAGTCCACTTATTACAAATGGATTTTTAAATCTATCAAAACTCCATTCAAATATTGCTGAGATAAAATATATAAAATTTAACATTATATTTCTTTCCCTTATTCAATATTTTCAGTAGTTTCAGTAACTTCTGTTTCTTCCTCTACTGACACAATGTTATTTTCCTTTTCTTCTTGCACAACCTCTTCGGCAAGAGTATCTACAACAATATTATCTTCTACTTTTTGGCTATCAGAATCCGCAACTGCTTTAATTCTTTTTTCAGTAACTTCTCTTTTGCGGAATTTTAAAAACTGCATTGTATAAATAATTGCTGTTATAATTGCAAACACTGCGCCGCACACCAAAATCACATTGACGGCAACATCATAAGCACGATTAACCTCATGAGCAAAAAAGCCTAACACAATACCCAAAGAATTTAAGCATGTAGCACATTTACCAAACATATTTGACTGCAATACATAATCACTTTTAAAAATTTTGACTATAACACTTCCACCCAAAACCATATAAGTTTCTTTAATAAAAAATACTACAGGGAAAAGCCAATGTATTTTACCTAAAATAGTAAGACACAAAAGTGTTGAAACCTGCAACAATTTGTCAGCAATAGGGTCAGTAACCTTGCCAATATCACTAATTAAAATGTCTTGCAATAAAACCATCAACCATATCAGTAATTGAGGCAAATATAAATATCCCAAACGCAATATAAATATTGTGTGGGATGCTTTTATCCAATATAACCCAAATGAAAAATGGCACACACACTATTCTTATGTATGTCAAAATATTAGGCAAAGTAAATATTTCTTTTTTGCTAAATTTCATTTTTTCACCTTCAGTAAAACTTGTACTACAAAGTAGTATAGCATACTTTTATTTATTTGTAAACATTTTAATAATTATTATACTAAACTTTTTAAATTATTATATTTATTTTTATAATCGCTTTTAATTTTATAAATTATACCATAAATCAAATTGCAAAATACTGCAAAACATACTACTAATCCCATTTCTCCAATTTCGTCATAACAAAATGCTACTAGTGCTGCAAAATCTAAGCCATCAAAATAACAACCTAACGTAAAAAACAAGATAAACACAAACCATTTGTGTGGGACAAACTTTAATATCATATCAGCAAATGCCCTGCCAGAACCTATTAATGTAGTAAATATAGCAAGATAAACTACTATAGCAGCAAGCACTCCTAAACTATGACTTCTTGCTACCTCAAAAATTGGCATGCTAGACGCAGATGCTTGCATACTAATCATATAACAAATACTCATTAAAATTGCCATAACAAAGGCTACCAAAACACCTGCGGATAAAATCTGTTTGTGAGATAAATCCCTCCCTTCTTCACTCATAAAATACCCACCAAGTAACATATTCATACCTGCGTATTTTAGCGATGAAAAAATGTCAATTCCTCTATATATTTCGCCACTACTAACTACTAAAATTACTAGCATAATAATAACTATTAAAGGCACAATAATAAGGTTTAAAATTTTTATTATCCGCATATCATAAAGCATAAGTATCGCAACAACAAATCCAGTAATAATGCCAAAATATTTAATACCAAACTGCGTATAAATTAGTTCGGAAGTTCCGCTAATCATAATACAATAAGTGACTATTGATGACAAAAACACTACGATTTTCGTAAGATTATTGACTATTTTGGACTTTTTATTAAGCCTTCCAAAATAGCAAAATAATATACTACAAAGCCCCATTATAATACTGGATAAAAGCACAGATAAATATCCAGTATTTTTAAAATATAAAACTATTTCGCTACCAGTTGCAAAACCAGCACCAATTACTACTCCAACAAACAAAAATACCAACTTAAAAACATGCCGCATACTAAATTGTATGCAGCATATTTATTATTAATAATATTTTTTTAAAGTTTAATAATGATAATTTATAATTTATTATTCTGTTGGAAAATCTTCAGTTATTTTGTTTGCAATACGTTTTACAAATAATTCAAAAACATCATCATCTTCCAAATCAAAAAATTCACCATTCTTTTGGATAATATTAATGTATGTTTTAACTCTTTTTGCACTGCACTCAACCATATTAGAAACCATTTGTGGAATATCATCACCTACAAGCACGTAAGAATTACATATAATAGCAGCAGCAAGTGCAAACTCGTCACGGAATTTTCTTTTTGTAGTTTTCATTGCGTCCAATAATTCCATAGTAGATGTTTGCAAATTTTCACTAAAATCTTCCAAATTAAGTCCACAATAAGCAAAAGCATAATAATAAGCATCTCTGTAACAATTAGGGAACTCGTCTAGCGAAGGAATAGGTAAAAGTTTTTCGCAATTTCTTCCGTTGTCTGTCACAAAAACAAAATTTGTTATGCCGCACAAAATTAAAGCATACAAAACTCCAACTTTTATAATGTTAGGTACATGCCTAAAATACAACAAAGATATGATTTTCTCTGCATATTTTATAGTAAACTCCTCTTTAAAAGTATACAAAAATCCAATAATTTCATCCTCATCTGCAGTCACAAACAGCAGTTCAAACACTTCAAAAAATTCTGCCTCGCTACATTGCTTGCCACTTTTATGTTTTTCATATAATTCTTCAAAAAGATTATGTGCAACCTGCCACAAATCGTCTGATAAATAATTGTAATTGACAATTCTAGTATTTTTTATATTATAGTCAATTATTTTTTGATAAATAAAACCTAATCCAAACATACCATAATAATTTTGTATTTTATTTAATAGGCTTTTGGCTGTTTTTTTATCACCTAATTTTAATTTTGCAACCATTTGCATCATAAGAATGTCATAATTATTTTTTAAATTATTATTTTCAGCAAAGGCATTTACCAACTCTAAACATTCAACATATTGTCCTTTTGCATCCAAAACTTCGCACACTCTTTTTAAAGTAAGCATACTTTCAATTTTGCCACCTAGCAATTTTTTAACTAATATTGAGTCGTCATAATCTAAATCATTTCTTTTAGTATAAAGATACATTGCAATTACTTCTAAATCGTCAGGAAAATTATCATAACGTTTTTGAGTTATCTCTGCAAGTTTAGTATCATCAAAGTTTGTTAAACATACAAAAGTAAACAATTCGTATGCTGGTTTAAAGTTAGGATATTTTGTTATCAACAACTCCAAACATTTAGTTGCAGAATCAATATCACCTTTATCCAAAAAAATATTGGCTTTGTTAAACAAATTGTTAACTCTAAAATCATCGTCAACAAGTACAAAATCGTCTTCTTCTAAACTTTGTCCAAGTCCATTAAAGTAATTTATCAAATCCTCACAATTTGCAAGTCCATCATAATCTAAATCGCTATATTTTATAAAAGCGGATTTAAACCCGTTTTCATTGCCTATATACATATTTGTTTTTGCTAAATTCAAATACGCTTTACTATTATTTTCATCAAATTTAATTGCAAACTTTAGTGCTAAAATTGCTTGGTCATAAGACTGCCAACAATTGTATATTATGCCTAACATTTGCAATAATTCAGATTTTATTTTTGGTGGACATTTATCAAAGTTACCTTTTAAAAAATTTATATACCCACAATACTCTTTTCTTGCAAAATATTTTTTTGCAATAGATAAAATCATATTAGGGTTTACACTTTCTTCAAAACCTATCATATCCACCTCCTTTTTAGAATCTAACTAAACTAACTACTAATTACTTAATATTTGCTCAATTTTTTCCTTATCAAATCTATAATATTTATTACAAAAATCACAATGTATTTCTATTTGCCCTTCTTTATCCAAAATATCTTCAATTTCTGTTTTATCAATTGATTTAATGATATTAATCATTCTTTCTTCACTGCATTTACACTTAAATTCAGGCACAATAGGGGGCATAAGTTTGCACTCAAAATGTCCAAAATTCTCTTCAATAATTTGCTCTACACTTTTGCTTTCAATTACTTTGCCAAAATCTACAAAGTTTCTTACAATATCTTGTAGCATAACAATATATTCCACCTCACAATTAGGCATAGGTTGAACTATTATAACACCACATGACTTAACTTTTCCATTGTCAATAATTGCACCGCTTGCTACTGCAGATGGCAAACCTTCACTTGTAGTAAAGTAATAAGAAAAATCACTATCAATATTGCCATTTACAAGTTGAGTTTTGCCAACATACGGATTTTTTAACCCAAAATCTTTTATAACAGTTATACTTCCGTCCATCCCAACACATTCAGATATATCATAATTTCCAGAAGCATTTTTGTTAACTTTAGGGTTTCTTTCTTGCACAAACCCCCTTACAATACCACCTGTCTCACCAGCAACAATTATTTTTCCGCACTTGCCACCACCATCAATAGTAATGCTTAACTTTATGTCACTACCCTTTATGCCACTTGACATAAAAGCACCAATTGCAAGCACACGTCCCAAAACTTCACTTGCAGCATCATTTGTTTGTTGTTTATCTATTGCAATTTGTACTAAATCTTTTGCGTCTACCACGCTTACAATTGCTTTTCCACCAAATAAAATTGCCTTTTGTATAATATCCATTATTTCACCTTTTTAATTCAAATAAAATTATCTAACTTTTTTGCAGATAAATAATACTCGCATACTAATATCCGTTAATTCTATAAATTTTTCTCCATCAAAAATTTGCACTTCAAAACCACATTTAATTAATAAATCTCTTACTTCATTAACATTATGAATATATTGAATATGACTCTCATCCTCTCTTTTGTACAAATCGCCTACTTGCTCAAAAACAGTTATATCCATTTGAACAAAATCTTCTTCCAATTTATTAGTCCATAAATAGGTATACTCGTCCTTATCTTCAAAAAACACATTGTTTCCAATTACATTTTTCAACTTATATTCACTACTTATATCAAAAATAAAATATCCGCCATTTTTTAAATAACCACTAATTTTATTAAATGCTTTTTGCAAATCTGCAAACTTAATATAATTAAAACCATCACACACAGATATAACACTATCTACTTTTGAATTATAAGAAAAATTTAAAATATCGTCATTTACAAACTGAATATATTTTCTGTTTTTAAAATTGTTTTTTATAGCAGCATCAAGCATTTCACTACAACTATCAACAGCAATAATACTATCACATACTTTTACTAAATAATCGGTAAAAGCACCACTTCCACATGCAAGTTCAATAACTTTTCCGCTTAAGTAGTGCTTTGTGAATTCCAAATATTTAGAGTAATTAAAATCAGTATTAGCACTGTCATAAAATTTTGCTATAACTGAATAAGCCTCCATTATCTCCTTCCTTTATTCTTTGCTTTTTTAACATATTGGCGATTAACATTTGCTGCTCTTCTACGTTCCTTTTCTTCAAGATAAATCTTGTTTTGATATAAAGGAGTTGTATAATAATCTGCCGAATAAACACCATAACATTGAATAGCAGTTGCATAAGCCGCAAAACCAAATAAAACAAAAGTTACTAATAATAATATTTTTGTAATGCTAGACCATATAAACGCAATAGGTAATCCTATTAAAATTACAGCCAAAATTGTTGAGTGCAATATAAGAGCAACTGAAAGCAAAATACTATTTTTAACTTTATCTTTTACTGGTAATTTGTACATATTAATTATAGGCAAATAACTTAACATAAAATATACAACAAGTAAAGCAAGCACGCAAGCGGCTATCATTACTAACCACATATACCAAGTAGTAAGTCCTGCAATATTTAAATACAAATATCCATAAATTGAGGCAAGCACACCGTATGCTGCAATACCAATTACTGTAAATGCCAACATATATTGCCACCAATACTTTTTAATACCACGGAAGAAATGACGGAATTTTACTTTAGCACCCCAAGCGACATTTCTGCTTGAGTAAAACAAACCTGACATACCAAGTCCCATTAAAGTAAAGCAAGGTATTATTAATGAATAAAACATTAGTCTAAACAAATAAACACCCTTAATAGCCGTTATTGTATCAGTAGTACTACCAGTAAAGCCGAAACCTAACTCACCAACAAAATTAAAAGCATTTTGAGTAATCCATCTTTGCTCTAAATTAGGCATAACAAAAAATACAAAAATAATAAATGGTGCTGCTAGTAACAAACAAACCAAGTTTTGCATAACAAGTGCACTATAATTCAACTTAAAAGTGCGCCACCAATGACGAACCATACCTGTTTCAATAGCCGGTCTATTTATACTCAAATCATTGGTAAGAGTCATATTTGATAGAACTCTTACTTTAAAAGATTCTTTTTCCGATTTTTGTTTTTTAACTGCATTTGCCATATTTTTTAAAACTCCTAACTTATCATAAAAAGGAAATGTCAATATTGCTTTTTATAACTATTATTAAAACAAGATATTGTCAAACAATAAAAATTTGACATATCATAATACAAGTAGTGCGTTTATTGTATTCCCAAAACTCATACTATTATATCTTATTTTTACAATTTTGTCATTAAAATACTCTTTAATTTTATTTCTGTTTATATAACTATACACTAAATTTAAAAAAATATCAATTAAATTATAGCAAATCTTTTGACAAATTAAAAAAAATATGATATTATTGTGTAAAATAAAATAGATGCTAATAGAGGAGCAGTCAGCAATAGTATGTTAGCCAATTGGTATGCAATTACCGACTAACAAAAAGGGTATGATTGCCGAGGTCTTAATCATATTGCAGTGGTTAAGGTTGGGTATAAGGCTAAATCCTTATAACTGTCATCTTAGATGGAGTACTATTATGCTAGCGGTAAATGATAACTTTATTGCAGTACGATAGTCGTACTGCTTTTTTAATATTGTTAACATACATTTTGATAAATATGTATTAATATTTTTTATCATAAAACTATTACATTATTTAGCAAATTTATATAAAGCACTTTGTGGCTTTATTTAAAATAATTTTTAGATTTTAATTTTTGGAGGCATATATGAAAAAATTCAATGTTGCAGTTGTTGGTGCTACTGGTATGGTAGGCAACAAATTTTTGGAAGTACTTACTGAAAGACAACTTCCAGTAGAAAACTATTATCTTTTTGCATCAAGCAAAAGTGCAGGTAAAGTTGTAGATTTTATGGGCAAACCTCATACAGTTATCGAACTTAATAACGAAAATATCGCAAAATATCCTGTTGATTTTGCTCTATTCTCTGCTGGTGGTTCTACATCTGCAAAATTCGCACCAGAATTTGTTAAATGTGGTGCTATAGTTGTAGATAACTCTAGCCAATGGCGTATGTATGACAATGTACCTCTTGTTGTGCCAGAAGTTAATCCTCAAGATATTGACTGGAACGAAGGTATAATTGCAAACCCTAACTGCTCTACAATTCAAGCAATGGTTGCTTTAAAACCACTTCATGACAAATACACTATCAAACGTATTGTTTATAGTACTTATCAAGCAGTTTCAGGTGCTGGTGTTGCTGGTTATAATGATTTGGTAGAAGGTGTTAAAGGTGCTGAACCTAAAAAATTCCCATACCCTATTTTTAATAACGTTTTACCTCACATTGATGTATTCTTGCCAAATGGTTACACTAAGGAAGAAGAAAAAATGATGAAAGAAACTCAAAAAATTCTTGATAAAAATATCAAAGTTACTGCTACTACAGTTAGAGTTCCAGTTTTAAATAGTCATAGTGAATCTATTAACGTAGAGTTTGAAAAACCTTGTACTTTAGAAGGTATTTACGAGGCTTTAAGAGGTGCTGAAAATGTTATACTTTATGATGACCCAGCAAACTTAAAATACCCTATGCCTATTATATCAAGCGGTCACGATGAAACTTATGTTGGTAGAGTTAGAATAGATGAAACTGTTCCAAGTGGTTGTAACCTATGGGTTGTTGCTGATAATATCCGTAAAGGTGCTGCAACAAACGCAGTTCAAATTGTTCAAAAATTGATGGAAAAAAATCAAAAATAATTGAATACTTACTTGGCTGTAATTTATGCAGTCAAGTATAATTTTCAAAAAACTAATTTCAAGCAATTTTTATCAATATTTAAAACTTGCTTAATTTAAAACCTAAGGAGGTTACTATGTTTTCAGGTGTTGCTACTGCCCTAATCACACCTTTTAATTTTAAAGGAGTTGACTTTGAGGCTTATGGTAGACTAATAGAAGACCAAATTGCAAATGGAATAGATGCTTTAGTTGTTCTTGGAACAACTGGTGAGGCATCTACAATGTCTCATCAAGAAAAAGTTGAAACAATTAAGTTTGCAGTTGAAAAAATAAACAACAGAGTTCCTGTAATAGTTGGTACTGGTTCAAATTGTACAGATACTGCAGTAGAAAATAGTATTGAGGCAGAAAAATTGGGTGCGGATATGTTACTTGTTGTTACTCCATACTACAACAAATGCACACAAGAAGGTTTGATTGCACATTACTCTAAAATTGCTGCAAGTGTAAACATACCTATTATTGCCTATAATGTACCTGGAAGAACAGGTGTAAATATTCTACCCAAAACAATAAAGGCTTTGGCAAATATTCCAAATATAGTTGCAGTAAAAGAAGCAAGCGGAAATATTAGCCAAATTGCAAGTGTTGTAAGCGAAGTACGTGGTAGTGATTTTAAAGTTTACAGCGGTGATGATGGCATTATTTTACCAGTTATGAGCCTTGGTGCAGATGGACTTATAAGTGTTGCAAGCAATGTTATTCCAAAACAAATGGTAGATATGGTACATTCTATTCAAAATGGAGATATAAAAACTGCTCAAGATTTGTTTTTTAAATATCGTCCACTTATGGAAATTATGTTTTGTGAAACAAACCCTATCCCAGTTAAGTTTGCATGCTCTAAACTAGGTTATGGTGAAAACTTACCTAGATTACCATTAACACCTATATCAGAAACTGGCAAAATAAAAGTTTTAGACGAAATGTATAATGTAGGCTTAATTAAGTAATCATTAAATTAAATCATTTAGAATAATTACGATTAAAATAACTTTATTGTTTTAATATTTTATCAAATCAAAGTAAGTATAAAGTGTAGTTACAAAATACTGCATTTCTACTATACAATAAATTATTTTATTATAACAATTACAATTTTACTCTTGGAGGAGTTTATGACTAATGTATTAATTTGGGGCATTGGTGGCAGAATGGGAAAAACTTTGCTTAATTGCCTTAATAATAACCAAAATACAAACGCAATAGGCGGTGTGGATAAATTTGCTAATAAAGCAGAATATTCTATTCCTATTTTTAATTCTGTATCTGAAATTAATGTAAAAGCAGATGTTATTATAGATTTTTCTCGTGCAGAAGCAATTTATGATATTTTGCCTTACGCAAAGGAAAACAAAATACCAGTAGTTTTATGCACAACTGGTTATAGCGAATTGGATTTAGACTATATTAATGAAATGTCTAAAGAATTGCCACTATTTAAATCTAGCAATATGTCAATAGGTATTAATCTACTTATAGATTTAGTTAAAAAAGCAACTACTTTGCTTGGTGAAAATTTTGATATAGAATTAATTGAACAACATCACAATGTAAAAGTTGATAGTCCATCTGGTACTGCTCTTTCTATTGCACAAGCCATAAATGAAGAAATGAACAATACTTTGGAATTTAAATTTGGCAGACACGATAATAACGAAAGACGCAAAAAGAATGAACTTGGAATACATGCAGTTAGAGGTGGTACTGTTGTTGGAAGACACGAAGTACTTTTCCTTGGTAATGACGAAACAATTACAATTAAACATGAGGCAAATTCTAAAGCAGTTTTTGCAGAAGGTGCTGTTAAAGCAAGTATTTATATGTCTTCAATAACAACTCCAGGTATTTATAGTATGAAAGACTTAATTGAAGCAACAAAATAATTGAATTGAAACAAAGCAATTAATAAAATTAGAATTACTAATTATAATCGCCTTTATCTACACAACGTGGATAAAGGCAATTTATTTGTTTATTTTATTTACTTATTAAACTTATTTATTGGGAAAACACTTTTACATCTAATAAAACTTATACAAGTAAATAACTATAAAATTATTAATTACTTTTGCTACAATATTATTATTCAGGTTTTTATATTCTACATTATGTAGATAAAATAGCAATTAAAAAAATGCAGCCATCACTGACTGCATTCTATTTTGTTGCAAATCATTAACTAATACAATATCAATTAAAACTTCAAATAGTTATTGATATTTATTTCAGTTCTATCATAAGTAAAGTAAGTTGTAGCAAGTAAATTTGTCTTATTTGTTGTACCAATGGCTTTAACTTCATAAGCCTCTTCACAACCAATTGTCTTTATAAGACCATTTTCCCACATTTCAACCTTAATTTTTAATTTTGTAAATTTAATATCTTTTGCTTGAACTTTAATGCCACCTTTAGTAGTTTTGTAAACCATTACGTTTAAATAATCTTTAGTAGCAGTATCAATATTCAAAACTATATCAAATTTATAAGTTTTGTTCTTTGCATCATATACTGGTTTTGTTGCGCTTTTTAATGTTTTTGAATTAACTATATACATGTTAATTCTTGTTAAATCATCTGGATAAACATTTAATCCATCAGTTAAACTTGCAAAAGTTTTCACATCTTGCCATTTAGAAATGGATATTTCTCCATTTTTAACTTTTATATCGCCTTTATCAGCAGACCTTACTTTGTATTTACCATCTTTATAAATACTTTGGTCACACATTTTAATATTTGGAGTACCTTTTGTAGTAAAAGTATTTGAATCCAAATAATATATATTATCTTGTTTTATTCTTAAACAATCTAACTTTTGAGTCATCTCACCCAAAAGAGACTTTGTTGTTATATTTCCTAGTTGTTGCGTTGCTACAAAATTAGCCGCATTAAAATTTTTAACTCCTACTTCATACATTTGAAGAGCGGCCATTGAAGAAGTAATCTTATAAGTTGCATTTACTTTTTCAGGATATTTGCTACCAAATGGAACCTCAGGAACCGCATCAGTGTCTACATCCTTTACACAAGCCACTAAAGTTAAACAAACTAAAACCATTAGAGTTGATACAAAGAAGCTTTTTAATGTTCTTTTCATTATAAACTCCTTTTTGTGTGGATTACACACTCCTCTATACTCATAGCATACTATAAATTCAAATAAAAATCAATGTTTGGAGACTTACTTTGCGTAAATTTTGTGTAAAACCGCCTTATTTTGACCATTTTTACATTAAAAATCACCTGAAACTGAACAAAATGACGATAATTATTATATAAAATTTAACTATATTTACACAAAATTAACAATTTAAAATACAATTACAAAATTAATTCATTATTTTAGCCAAAAAATCACTCAAACACTGTCATTTTTTGTTGTTTTATATCTAATTATTAATAAAAACTATCCTATCAATTTTACAATTATATTATAAATGTAAATAAATTATGTTTTTTTATCAAAATTTTCATATAAATAATTGACAATTATACACAAATACCCTAAAATATAGAGGTATAATGATTTTTTTAGCAAAATATACAAGATATAGTTGCTAAATACATTTACTATAAATAATTAATTTATATTAAAATATGCTATAATATATTATATGAATTCAATAAATCAATTATTCAACAAGTTTTTTCTTTATGCGTTTAATGATTTTTGTATTAAATATAATATTTTATTTTTACATAGGAGGATTTATGTCTTATTACATCACAACAGATGCTACATGCGATTTCCCACAAGAGTTACTAAATAATTTTGATGATTTTAAAATAATACCAATGGCTTACACTATAGAAGACATTGAATATGGTATTGATAAAACACTTTCTGGAAAAGAGTTTTATGATAAAGTTAGAAATGGCGCAATGCCAACAACTTCACTTATTACAACATATACTGCAACTGAATTTTTTAGACCAATTTTACAAGCAGGCAATGATATTTTGCATATTTGTTTTTCTTCAGCCTTAAGCAGTACTTATCAAAGTGTGCTTATTGCAGTAGAAGAATTAACAAAAGAGTTTCCTGACAGAAAAATTTTAATGTTAGATTCTAAATGTGCAAGTTCTGGTGAAGCCTTGTTAGTATATTACGCACTAACAGCACGCGATAAAAGAATGAACATTGAAGATAATTACTCAAAATCTATAGAGAGACGTGACCATTTATGCCACTATTTTACTCCAAATGATTTATTCCACTTAATGAGAGGCGGTAGAGTAAGCAAAACTGCTGCAATTGCAGGTTCTCTTCTTCAAATCAAACCAATGCTATATGTTAATATTGATGGAAAATTATCTACAATTGACAAATTAAAAGGCAGAAAAAAGGCATTGTTAGAATTAGTGCATCACATGCAGGAAAAAATGATTCCGGAAGAAAATGAAGTTATATTTATTTCACATGCTGACTGTATTGAAGATGCTGAATTTGTAAAAGAAAAAATAATTGAAAAAACTGGTATTACCAACATAGTACTTGAATATATAGGACCAGTAATTGGTTCTCACGCAGGACAAGGCACTGTTGCATTATTCTTTATTGGAAAAGATAAAATAGAGCCTAATGACGATTTATTAAAAAATAATTAAAAAAAAACAATTATCAGGAGGATTTATGTCATATTACATTACAACAGATGCTACATGCGATTATCCAGAAGAATTACCAAAATTTGAAAACTTTAAAATTATCCCAATGACTTATACTATTGGAGATACTGAATATGGTATAGATAAAAATCTTACAGGAAAAGAATTTTATGACACCGTTCGAAATGGTGCTATGCCAACCACTTCATTAATTACTAGTTATTTTGCTACCGAATTTTTTAGACCTATTCTACAAGCAGGCAATGATTTATTGCATATCTGCTTTTCTTCCGGACTAAGTAGTACTTATCAAAATATAGTAAATGCAATTGAAGAATTAAAGCAAGAGTTCCCAAACAGAAAAATTTATATGCTTGACTCAAGATGTGCAAGTTCTGGAGAAGGTTTGCTTGCATATTATGCACTAAAAGCACGTGATAATGGAATGAGTATTGAAGATAACTATCAAGAAACATTAATTAGACGCGATAAATTGTGCCATTACTTTACTCCAGACGATTTATTCCATTTAATGAGAGGTGGTAGAGTAAGCAAAACTGCTGCTATTGCAGGCTCACTTCTTCAAATTAAGCCAATGCTTTATGTTAACATTAATGGTCAACTTTCACCAATAGACAAAGTAAAAGGTAGAAAAAAAGCATTATTAAATTTGATTACTCGCATGCAAGATAAAATTATTCCAGAAGAAAATGACTTTATTATAATTGTTCATGCAGACTGCACAGATGAAATAGATTTTTTGAAAGAAAAAATTATTGAAAAAACAGGTATAACAAATATTATTACTAACTATATTGGTCCAGTAATAGGCTCACACACTGGCGCTGGCACAATGGCATTAGTATTTGTTGGTAAAGATAAAATAGAACCAAATGACGAATTATTAAAAAAATAAAAATTTGGACAAGTTTATTCCTTTCAAGTAT
>CAJTNW010000029.1:12127-20252 GCA_910577795.1 uncultured Christensenella sp. | reverse complement strand
AACCAATTATTGAATGATAATTTTCAATTTCATTATCGCTCATATTGATAAAACCATTTATTACAGGAACATCTTGCACTTCAGTTGCAGCGCTCACTAAAGATTCTGGAATTTCATTGTTACCTTCCCTTGACTCTACAGGGTTAATTATATAATTTTTAATTGCATCAAAATCTTTATCATTGCAAGCCTCAAAAGCATAAACTGTTGCACATTTAATAATAGGTCTTGCACCCATTGTTAAAAGTTGAACGCATTGCATAGCACTATCTGCCCTTTGGTCATATTGACCTGGCAAATATTCCACAACAAGTAATTTATGATTTTTTAGTTCTGGCAAATTATCTTCAAAAACAATATCAACTGGGTTTTCACCAAAAATAGTGTTTTTTGCAGATACTAAATCTTTATCCTCTAGTCCTTGAATATCATAACGAATATAAATTTTAACATCAGCAACTTTTATACCAAGCACATTTGTTATATCATTAAAAAGTTTTTTTTCAGCGACATTATAGCCGTCTTTTTTCTTTACAAATAATCTTTTAATCATTATAATTTTATACCTATATCCTTTCTGTAATGTACTTTATCAAATTTAACTTTTGGCACATTGCTATATGCTTTTTCACGTGCCGCTTCAATATCTTTACCCATAGCAGTAACACCAATTACTCTACCGCCATTAGTTACAAGTTTTCCATCTTTAAACGCAGTTCCTGCATGGAACAACATTATATCCTCATCCAAATTACCAATTGTAATTGGAAGACCTTTTTCGTAAGCCTCAGGGTAACCACCACTTGCCAAAATTACGCAAACAGCAGCATCGTCTTTCCACTCAATGTTGATTTCGTTTAATCTTTCGTCAATTATACTATCAAAAATCTCAAACAAATCAGTTTTTAATCTTGGCAAAACAACTTGAGTTTCAGGGTCACCAAATCTTGCGTTGTATTCCAAAACTTTAACACCTTTATCAGTAAGCATCAAACCAAAATACAAAACACCTTTAAACTTTCTATTTTCGCTATTCATAGCATTCATAGTAGGAACAATTATGTTAGTATAAACATTATCTGCTATATCTTTAGTGTAAATCTTTGATGGACTAAATGTACCCATTCCACCAGTGTTTAATCCCATATCATTATCAAAAGCCCTCTTGTGGTCCTGACTTGATACCATTGGAACAATAGTTGTACCATCAGTAAAACATAATACACTAACTTCACGTCCAACCAAAAACTCTTCAATGATTATTTTACTTCCGGCATCTTTAAACTTGCCATCAACCATCATTTCACGAACGGCTTGCTCACCCTCTTTTTCATTATTACAAATAATAACACCTTTTCCTAAGGCTAAGCCATCAGCCTTTACAACAAGTGGATATTCTTGATTTTTTACATATTCAAGGGCTTTGTTGTAGTCAGTAAATTCCTCATAATTTGCAGTTGGAATATTATACTCTTTCATAAGCCATTTACTAAATGCCTTACTTGCCTCTATTAAAGCAGCATCTTTAGATGGTCCAAATGCCCTGTGTCCTGCTGCCTCTAACATATCCACTAATCCCATAGCAAGAGGGTCATCAGGAGCAACAACAGTCATACCAATATTTTTGTTTTTATCCAAAAAGGCAATTATACCTTTTGCATCCATAACGTTAATGTTAACACATTCAGCAATTTCACTAATTCCAGCATTACCAGGCGCACAATATATTTTATCAACCTTATCGCTTTTTGCAAGACTATAACAAATAGCATGCTCTCTGCCGCCACTGCCTACTACTAAAATATCCATTTATTCCTCCTTAGTGTTTAAAGTGTCTATCACCAGTAAATATCATAGCAATACCATATTTATTGCAAAGGTCAATACTTTCTTGGTCTCTTATACTTCCACCCGGTTGTACAATTGCTTTTATACCAGCCTTATGAGCCTCTTCAACAACATCGCCAAATGGGAAGAAAGCATCACTTGCAAGCACTGCACCATTTGTATCTTTCAAACTATGCTCTATTGCTTGTTTTGTAGCCCAAATTCTGTTAACTTGTCCAGCACCAATACCATAAGTAGTGTTGTCTTTACCAATAACAATTGCATTAGATTTTGTATGTTTGCAAACTCTCATTAAAAATTGCATATCTTTAAGTTGCTCTGCAGTTGGTTTAACTTCAGTTACAACCTTACATTTTTCATCTTCAATAACTAATGTATCATAATCTTGTACTAATAGTCCGCCAAGCACTTTTTTCATATCATAAGAAGTTGACTTGATAGGAGAATTAATACTATCTAAAGCAAGCAAACGAATGTTCTTCTTTTGCTCTAAAATTTCCAAAGCCTCTTTAGAAAAAGATGGAGCAACAACAATTTCAATAAATATTTTGCTAATTTGCTCTGCAGTTGCTTTGTCTATCTCTCTGTTTGCAGCAATAATTCCACCGAAAATAGAAACAGGGTCAGAATTGTATGCAAGTTCAAATGCTTTTGCAATAGTATTACTTGATGCAACACCACAAGGATTAGCATGTTTTACTGCAACAATTGTTGGCTCAGTAAACTCTCTTAATAAATCCAAAGCACCATTAGTATCATTAATGTTATTGTAAGATAACTCTTTACCATGCAATTGTTTTGCCTCTGCAATACTACCTGCAACTGGCAAACATTCCTTATAAAATACAGCAGACTGATTAGGATTTTCACCATATCTCATATCTTGTACTTTTTCATACGCATAACTTACTATGTCAGGGAATTTGATATTCAATTTTTCTCTTAAGAAAGTAGAAATCATACTATCATAAACAGCAGTGTGTTGATAAACTTTGTACATTAAATAAAATTTAGTATCAAGACTAACACCGCCATTTTTCATCTCTTCAATAACTTTAGCATAATCGCTTGGGTCAACCAAAACTGTAACGTCTTGATAATTTTTAGCAGCACTTCTTAGCATAGTAGGACCACCAATATCAATATTTTCGATACAAGTTTGCAAGTCCACACCCGGTTTCATAATTGTTTGTTTAAATGGATATAAGTTAACTACAACCATATCAATAGTGTTGATATTTAATTTTTCAAGTTGAGCCATGTGCTCCTCATTTGACCTCATAGCCAAAAGTCCTGCATGTACATTAGGGTGCAAAGTTTTTACTCTGCCATCAAGACACTCAGGAAAACCAGTAATATCACTTATACCAATAACATCAATACCTGCATTTTTTAAAGTAACTGCAGTACCGCCTGTACTGATAATTTCATAACCACAATTTACAATTTCCTTTGCTAACTCAACAATACCTGTTTTATCTGAAACACTAATTAATGCTCTTTTTTTCATTATTTTATCTCCTCTCTACATAGTTTTGCCACAACATTTGGTAGTAGCACATGTTCTTTTTCTAACACCCTTTTTTGTAAACTTTCAGGTGTATCGTCACTTAAAACTTTGACCTTAACTTGTTCAATAATTTCACCTGTATCCGCACCAGAATCCACAAAATGTACAGTTGCACCACTCTCTTTATCTCCGCTTTTAATAACAGATTCGTGAACCTTTATTCCATAATATCCAACACCACAGTGTCTTGGTATTAAAGACGGATGGATATTAATAATTTTTCTTTCATATTCGTTAATAATAACTGGTGTTACAATACTCAAATACCCTGCAAGAACTATTAAATCAATGTTATTTTCCTTTAATTCCTTTAATACAGCCATATCACGTACTTCGTGACTGCCATATTCCTTTAAAGTAAAAGTTTTGCAAGTAATATTTTCTTTTGCGGCTCGCTCTATTGCAAAAATACCAGTCTTATTTGTAATAACTAGTTTAACTTTTCCGTCAATTTGTCCAGCCTTTACACCATCTATTACAGACTGCATATCAGAACCAGACCCGCTTGCGAAAATTGCTATATTTTTCATAGTATGACACCACTGCCTTTTACAACTTCACCCAAAACATAAGCCTCTTCGCCTAAGTTTTTAAGTTCCGCAATAACAGCCTGTGCTATTTTGCTATCTACTGCCAATACCATACCTGTACCCATATTAAAAGTATTGTACATTTTTTCGTCAGAAATTTCTGCAATTTCCTGCAATGCTTTAAATAATTTAGGAACATTATAATTTTTTCTATCAATTTTAGCCGCTAATCCGTTTGGTAAAATTCTAGGAATGTTTTCTATAAATCCGCCACCAGTGATATGAGCAATACCTTTTATTTCAAATTTTTCTATTAAAGATAAAATAGGTTTTACATACAATTTTGTTGGAGTCAATACAACTTCTGCAGGAGTACAACCTAAAGTTTCGTTATACTCATTTAATTTTGCTTTATCCTCACCAAAAAGTTTTCTAACAAGAGAATAACCATTGCTATGTACACCAGATGACCTTAAACCTATTAAAACATCACCCTCTTTAATACTTTTGCCATTAATTATTTTATTGCGTTTTACTATACCAACTGCAAAACCAGCAATATCATACTCATCTTCTGGATAAAATCCTGGCATTTCAGCAGTTTCACCACCTATTAAAGCACAACCACTTTCCACACAACCTTTTGATACACCTTTAACAATTTCTGCAACTCTTTGTGGTATCAACTTGCCTTGTGCAATATAATCTAGGAATAATAATGGTTTTGCACCTTGACAAACTATATCATTAACGCACATTGCAACTGCATCAATTCCAATAGTGTCATGCTTATCTAGTATAAAAGCATATTTCAATTTAGTACCAACACCATCAGTACCAGCAACCAAGCAGTCACCATCTTCTTTATCGTCTAAAGCATAAAAGCCACCAAAACTACCTAAATCACCCAAAACATTGTTATTGTAAGTAGTTTTTACATACTCTTTCATTAGTTTTACTGCTTCGTAACCTGCCTCTACATCTACACCTGCTGATTTGTAATCAATAGCCATTTTAAATCTCCTTTCTTTCTCTAAGTTTATTTTCTATATCATCTGGATACTTTCCGTCAAAACATGCTGCACAGAAAGTATTGTATTCACCACTTGAACAACTTGCAATTAAATCTTCAACTTCCATGAAGTGCAAACTATCTGCACCAATGATTTTTCCAATTTCTTCTGCATTTCTTGTAGCACCAATAAGTTCCTCATAAGTTTCAATATCTATACCTGTATAGCAAGGATGTTTTACTATAGGTGATGCTATTACCATGTGCACTGCTTTAGCACCACTCTTTTTTAACAAATCAACTATCTTTTTAGATGTTGTACCTCTTACTATAGAGTCATCTATCAAAATAATTTCCTTACCTTGAATATTGTGTTTATGTGGGTTTAATTTAATTTTAACACTATTTTCCCTCATAAATTGGTTTGGCTGAATAAATGTTCTTCCAACATATCTGTTTTTTTCTAGTACGTCAATATAAGGAATACCACTTTCAGCAGCATATCCACGTGCTGCAACATTAGCACTATCAGGAACACCCGCAACAATATCTGCTTTTAATTTTAATTTTCTTGCAAGGCATCTTCCACATTCATATCTTGCCTCATATACACTTCTGTTATCTATGTAACTATCTGCTCTTGCTGTATATACATATTCAAATATACAAGGTCTTCTTTCTGCTTTTGCAAAATACTCGCTTTCTAACCCTTTAGAAGAAATACTCAAAATTTCGCCCGGCATAACATCACGTATTAAGTCAACACCAATTGCATCAAGTCCGCAAGACTCACTAGAGATATAGTATCCATCTGCACCTTGTCCAACAACCATAGGTCTTAAGCCATATCTATCCCTTATTGCATAAAGTTTAGTTGCTGTCATAAGTCCAATTGCAAAACTACCTTCAAGTTCACTTACTGCTTTTGCAATATCACACTCACCATCTACAGTGTTTACATTTAAAAGGTTTGCGATAATTTCGCAGTCTATATTTGTTTGAAAAGTAACACCTTGCTCAATTAATCTTTCACGCAAAATTTTTGCATTAGTAATTTTACCATTCATAGCAATTGCAAACATTCCAAATCTGCCTGTATAAACTACTGGTTGAGCATTTACAGCATTTTTTAAGCCTTTGCTTGCATATCTAACATGTCCCAAAGCAATATCGCCTTGTGGTAAGCCTTGCATAATGTCTTCATTAAACACTTCGTTTACAAGACCTAAGTTTTTATAATATGAAATCTCCATACCATGAGTTACAGCAATACCGCAACTTTCTTGTCCTCTGTGTTGCAAAGCATATAAACCATAATACATTACTCTTGCTAAATCAGCACTGTCATTAGAATATATACCAAAAACACCACACTCATCTTGAGGTTTGTCTAAGCCACATTCACAATTTTTAATACACATAGTTAAATCCTCTTTTAGCCAATTTGCTAAACATTTTTTAATTGAAGTTTTCACTTCTGCCATAATTGTTGCAACTTTTATATTTTGTATTTAAAATACTTTTTACTTATTTAGTTCCTCTTGCAATTTTTTGTCAGCCTCTAATACTTTTTTTGCCATATCTTTTTTGTATTTTGCAAGTTTTGTAGCAAGGTCTGGATATTTAATTGCAAGCATTTGAATAGCAAGCAAACCAGCATTTAATCCGCCATTAATAGCAACTGTAGCAACTGGTACACCTGCAGGCATTTGTACAGTAGAAAGCAAACTATCCATACCATCCATAGTGCTACTTTTAATAGGTAGTCCAATAACAGGCAAAGTTGTAAAACTTGCAAGAACTCCGCCCAAATGTGCAGCCTTACCTGCTGCTGAAATTAAAACCTCTATACCATTTGCAATAGCATTTTGTGCAAAATCGTGCGCCTCATTAGGTGTTCTATGAGCGCTCATTACTCTAACTTCAACTTCAACACCAAACTCTTTTAAAATATCCACTGCAGGGGTAACAACACTTAAGTCACTTATACTACCCATAACAATACCAACTTTTGCCATATATCCTCCTAAAAAATAACAGCCACAACACTATGTCAGTGTTATGGCATACTTAGTCTATTATATTAAAGTAAATTATATCTTGCCCAAATTGGCTAAATTGTGCAGAAATAAAGTAATTTACCATAATGTCCTCCATTTGTTACATATATATCTTATCATATTTTTTACTTTATATCAAATCAATACACGACTTTTTAAGATTATTTATATTAACTTTTTTATAACCCCCGTATAAATTATTTTAATACCTATATTTTTTTATATAAAAATACCAATATTTGCCATTAATTTTTATTAGTAATCATAAATATAACAACACAAAAAGGCTACTAAAAATAGTAGCCTTTTGTTTATTGTTTTTTGTTATTATACACTTATAATTTAATTATTCACTTCTAAGTGCATTTACTGGGTCTTTTCTTGCAGCCAAACTTGCTGGGATTATTCCTGCAAGCATTGTAAGTCCAATACTTAAAACTAACATTATAACTGCTCCTAGTATTGGAAGAGATGCTAGAGTATAAATACCAAATAAATGTCCTACAATTTGATTTATAATAAATGAAATGATATAAGTTATCAATAGTCCAATAATACCAGAACTGCTACCTATAATAAATGTTTCTGCATTAAATAGCGCTGATACATCTTTTTTTCTTCCACCAAGAGAGCGAATTACACCAATTTCTTTTATTCTTTCAATAACTGAAACATAAGTGATTATTGCTATCATAACTGTAGAAACTACCAAAGATAATGCAGTAAACGCAATAAGTGCTGCAGTTACAATATCTATCATACCATTAATCATACCTATAACTATTGCAAGATTATCAGTATATGTTATTTTTTCTCTATCAGTAGGTTTTAATATTTTGTTTCCTAACACAATATCTTTATCACTATTCCAGTCTTTTAGATACGCAGTAACTTCGTCTTTATAGTCAAAGTTTGTTGGATAGATTTTTATTGATTTTGGCAAATCTACACCACCAAGTTCACGCAATGTCAACGTATAAATCTTTGTCAAATTTTGACCTGTCATAGAACCTATTATTGATGACAAGTTTTGTTCATTACCAACAAGTCCAATATTATTTGCATACTCTACACCATTTATCCAATAAGAAAAATTATATGTAAT
>CAJTNW010000029.1:5943-12089 GCA_910577795.1 uncultured Christensenella sp. | reverse complement strand
CATACTAGTTATAGTATCTATATTAGCATATTTTAAAGCACTTACTATTTGTGAACTTTTGCCGCTTTCAATAACATCTTCTGCAAATGCTTGAGTATAGTAAAAACCACTTTTTAATGAACCATATTGAGTACCCTCTTTTGGTTTTAAAATTGCAGTAATTTTTAATTCTTTGCCTTTTCAATTTTCGTCAGAATATGGATTATAAGTACATTTTGGTGCTGTAGGATTAGATATATCCAAATTATAAACATAACTATTTGGATACCATACAAACTTTTTGCCTAATAGTTCATCATAACTAAATTTATCTTTCCACAAAGATTCGTTATACCCATCATCTTCAATTGCTTTATAAACAATGTTAAAAAACTCTTTTTGAGAAAAATATCCATATTGTGCAAGCAATAAATCTGACAACTCTGAATCGTCATTTACAACTATCATAATCTCATCTGCTTCTTGTGCAATTTTGCTACTACTTGCATCAGATATAATATCGTATTGAGATAGTATAAAGTCTTTATCATCAGGTGCTTGTTTAAAACTTTCTGTCACCAAAGAAAAATAATCTGAAAAGTTTTTAAATTGTGCATTTTCATCATCTGCCACAGCATTTTCAAACAAAGCACGATAAGTTTGGTTTGCTGCCGCTAAAGATGTGTTTTTTGTTGCACCATCAAACTTAAAATCTGTATACAAATTATTAGATAAATTCAAACCATAGTCTGTACTTATTGCAGCATAATATTCTTTTGGCATTGCTTTTACAAAGTTAACATAATCTTTTGTAATGTTATTACTTACCTGAAAAGCAGACATACTACCACTACGTTCAACAAGCAATTTTATAACATTATCTACATTTATATACCCATTTTCAACTGATTTTTCAATGATTTCAGTTTTTTCACCAAATGACATTCCTTCCATCATTGCACTTAAATCGTATGCCTGCTCACTTACTGTAATAGGATTTCCTGATAACATATCATTTTGCATATCACGTATATATCCTTGTACACCACTTGATACAGCAAGCACCAAGGAAACACCTATTATACCTATGGAACCTGCAATGCTTACCATTATTGTACGATTACGCTTAGAAAGCAAATTTTTAAAAGATAATTTAAATGCAGTCCAAAATGATAATTTTGCTTTTTTCTCTTTTTTATTTTTAGGATTTGTTACTTCCTTATCTTCTATTTGCTCTGTAGCAATATTTTCCTCAGATAGATGTTGAGTACTTTTAACTTTGACAAAATCTTCATTAATTTTATCATTGCTATCTATCTCCAATACCTCGCCTTTGTAAGATATATCTTGTATATTATCCTCAACTTTTTCAGCAATATCTTTTTGGGCAGATAATTTATCTATATTATCTTCTTTTTCAATATCCACTAAATTATTCTCTTCATTGATAGCAGGCTTTAAGTCTTGTTTATCATTGTTTTCAATTACAAACGGCGCAGAATCTGCAACAACTTCACCATCAAGCAGTCTAATTATTCTTGTAGAATATTGCTCTGCAAGTTCTGGGTTATGTGTTACCATAATAACCAAACATTCACTTGAAATTTCCTTAATCAAATCCATAATTTGCACTGAAGTTACAGTATCCAATGCACCTGTTGGTTCATCTGCTAGCAAAATTTCTGGATTATTTACAATTGCTCTTGCTATTGCTACTCTTTGACATTGACCGCCTGATAATTGGTTAGGTTTTTTATTGTACTGATTTTGCAAACCAACCTTATCCAAAGCCTCATGCGCTCTTTTTACTCTTTCCGCTTTATCTATACCAGAAATTGCAAGTGCTAACTCCACGTTTTCAGAAATTGTTTGGTGAGGAATTAAGTTATAAGACTGAAATACAAAACCTATCCTTTTATTACGATAACTATCCCAGTCCCTATCTGTATAATCTTTTGTGCTTATGTTATCTATAAACAACTCACCTTCAGTGTATTTATCTAATCCACCAATAATATTAAGAAGTGTAGTTTTTCCGCAACCACTTGGTCCTAATATGGATACAAATTCACTTTTTCTAAAAGCAATATCCACACCTTTAAGTGCTTGCACAATATTATTCCCTGCCAAATAATCTTTTGTTATTCCTTTTAATTCTAACATTTTTGCTCCTTTGAAGAATCTTTATATGTTTTATATATTTTATTCATCTTTTGCGACATTTGTTTTTTTATTTAACTAAACAATTTTGTACCAATTTGAATAAATGTATTTAATTCCTCTTCAGTTACTTTTTTAAAATTTTCTTTTAATATATTGTCAACTTTATTAATATACAATGTCAAAATATCTTTCCCTTCATTTGTAATAGTAATCAATACTTTTCTTCCATCTTCTTCGGTCTGACTTCTTTTTACATAACCTTTTGCTACCAAACCTTTAATCGCTGCTGCAACTCTTGCGGTAGAAACACCCAACTCTTTAGCAATTTCACCTGCAAAAAGTTTACCATTATTGCAAACTAATATCTGCAAAATCATAAGTTTGCCCTTATACGCATCTTCAAGCAATTTAATAATTCCCATACTACCTTGCAAACAAAACATATTTTTAAAATCTTTGACTGCTTTATCTAAATCTACCATATTTCACCTATTATCTAACACTATTAGACAAATTATATTACAATTCCGTTTTATTGTCAAGTAATATATTTTTTAAAAAACATATTCACCTTTCTATTGTTATACTAAAGTACTAAAAACACAAAATATTCGTTAATTTATATTGATTTTTGTTGATAATAAAAAATCACACCTTAATTTATAAAGTGTGATTTTTTATTATTCTAATTATTTTTTAGAATTTATAATACTAATATTATCTTTTAAATCAAATATTATTTATTAATATTATTAGACTTGATTTGTTCTCTTGCTTTTTTAATAGTTTCCATACATTTTGCACAGTTTCCATCACACTCGCCGCATCCACAAGTCGATTTTCCTTGTTTTTTGCGTACAACTGCCCATATGGCCACTCCTATAACAAATACAATACTCACAACGATAACAACTATTTCTATTACTTGCATAAATAATTACCTCTTTTTTATTTTTTGTTTTTCTTTTTGCCTTTTAAGTTAAATAGTATAATTCCTGTTATAACAATTGCAACAACTGCCAAAATAATAAATATAGTCCACCACCAACTACCTACTAAGTAAATTATTGTTCCTACAATATAAGATGTGCAAATCCAAAAAAACAAAGTCCATTTAAATTTCTTTTTATTTGGCATTTCTGCTTTTGCAGTTGCAACTGCTGCCATACAAGGAATAGTTGTCATATTAAAAGCAATAAAGGCAATAAGTGCTGGAATAGTTATACCAGATGCGGTAATCATAAGTGCAGTTTCAGCAATACCTTCTGCACCGCCACCTACTATATTTGCTCCTATACAAGCCGCAAGTGTACCAAAAGTTGCCACTACATTTTCTTTTGCAATAAGTCCAGTAATTGCTGACACTATAAATACCCAACCCCATTCATTTAATTGAGAGCCAAAGCCAAGTGGAGTAAATAATGGCTGAATAAGTTTTCCAAAGCCTGCAAGTATGCTATTGTTCATTTGGCTATCTTCAAGAAATTTCCAGTCAAAACTAAAATGAGATACAAACCAAATAATAATTGTAGATGCTAAAATTATTGTAAAAGCCTTTTGAATAAAGTGTTTTGCTTTATCCCACATTAAAAGCATAAGACTTTTAAATTGTGGCAGACGATAGTTTGGTAGTTCCATAATAAAAGGAGCGGCATCACCTTTCATTGTAGTTGTTTTCATTAAAATTACAGTTATAATAGCAGTTAAAATTCCTACAACATACATTGAATATGTAATGATATCTGCATTACCAATACCAAAACTCATTACAATTCCACCAGAAATTGCTGTCAAGATAGGTAGTTTTGCACCACAACTAAAAAATGGTATTACTCTTACAGTAGCAACTCTTTCATTTTCGTCTGCTAATGTCCTTGTATTAATCATTGCAGGTACAGAACAGCCAAATCCCATTATCATTGGCATAAATGCTCTACCAGATAGTCCAAATCTTCTTAAAATTCTATCCAAAATAAAAGCAACCCTTGCCATATATCCTGTATCTTCCAAGATAGAAAATAGCATTAGCAATAACAAAATTTGTGGTATAAATGATAGTACTGAAGAAAGTCCGCCTAAAATACCATCACACAATAATCCAGTCACCCATGCAGGACTATTTGAAAGCCAACCTGCTACCCCATCCGTTATCCAAGTCATCAAAACTTCCATCAGTCCTTGCAAAATTGCACCTGGGGAATTTATGCCTCCTGCTCCAAACACTCCTTCAAACGCAGTACCTGGCAAACTAACCCAGTCTTTACCTAGTGCTGCACCAATAAACAAAAAGTTTTCGCTAAACACTAAGTGGAATATTGCAAACAAAATCAATAAAAACATTGGAATACCCCATATTCTATGAGTAAGCACCCTATCTATTTTATCCGATTTTGTAAGTTTTGACTTGTCTGTTTTGCTATTTCTTGTTAAAGCGGTAGAATAATTTTTTGAAATATACTTATATCTGCCATCAGCAATAAGTGCCTCAAAATCCACACCAAATATGTCATCTTGAAAGGAAGATTTAAAATTATCTATCATACCAAGTAATGGCTCATGTGCTGCAACTTCAAGTTCATCACTTTCAACTAGTTTTACCGCATGAAACAAAGGATTCTCTATATTTTGTCCTTGTAATGCAATGGCAACATCATTAATAAGATGACTAAGTTTTGACTGTTCAAGCACAGTAAAACCTTCTCTTTTTTGCTCTGCAACTTCGTAGGCTCTATCCATAAGTTCAGAAGTGCCTTCACCTTTTAATGCAGATATTGCTACAACTGGTACTCCAATTTTTTTCTCAAGTACTGCAGCATCTATTGTATCACCGCTCTTTTTTACTTCGTCTATCATATTCAAAGCAATTATAACTGGAACATCAATTTCCATAATTTGAGTGGTAAGGTACAAATTTCGCTCTAAATTAGTTGCATCTATAATGTTTATTATACAGTCTGGCTTTTCGTCCAAAATAAAATTTCTAGAAACAACTTCCTCTGGTGTATATGGCGATAATGAATAAATACCCGGAAGGTCAACTATAGTTACTATTTCGGGGCACTTTTTATACTCTCCCTCTCTTCTGTCAACTGTAACACCCGGCCAGTTTCCTGTATGTGCAGTACTGCCAGTAAGATTATTAAACAAAGTAGTCTTACCGCAGTTTGGATTTCCTACTAAAGCAAACTTTTTCATTCAGTTACCTCCAAAGTTATGCAGGCTGCCTCAACCTTTCTCAAAGTCAATTCGTAACTGCGAATGTTTATTTCAAGTGGGTCTCCCAAAGGTGCTTTTTTTCTCATTAAAACAGCAGCCCCAGGAGTAACTCCCATATCAAAAAGTCTTCTTCTGACTTTTCCCTCACCTTCAACTTTTACAATAATTCCCCGCTCACCAATTTTAAATTCGCTCAATTTCTTTTGCATATTATCTCTCCTTATGCTACAAAAATCTTTCGTGCGGTTTCTGTATCCAAAGCAATTCTGCCATCTTTGATTTCGCAAATAACATTGCCACCACTATTGCTTATTAACTTTATTTTTGTTCCCACAATAATTCCTAAATCTTCAAGATGCCTTTTAATATCTTGGTTTGCTACAATTTTTAATACCATAAGTTCGGTATCTACTGGTGCTAAAACTATCGGCATAAATCCTCCTAATTTTTAAAACACTTTTTTAATAATGATATTAAATTAATTCTTACTCGATTTATATTTTTTTGTTTAGTTAATTTTATATTTAATCAGTAATATTTATTACTAATACAACAAATAAAATCACTAACCAGCAAAAAGTAAATAAATAAAAAACTTAATATTAATATATATAGATTGCAATCTTTTTCAAGTTCGCCATAGCGAACTCGCTAGTATTAAAAAAGAGTTTTCTTTTTAACTCTGCTTACATTATACTTATCAAAAACTAATTTGTCAAGCAATTTTTTGCAATTTTTTAAACAATTTTTTATTTTTTTATAATTGCATAATTTTGCTTTCTTATGCT
>CAJTNW010000029.1:0-5906 GCA_910577795.1 uncultured Christensenella sp. | reverse complement strand
AACCTTTTTTTAATTAATTTATTTAATATTATAAAAACTAACAAAAATCGGTATCAAATTAATGATACCGACAAAAAATGTTAGTAATTATGCTTTTATAATGCCTTGTTCAATTAAATAATCCTCAGTAAGTTTAGTTGCGTCCAAAATAAACTTAACACAAGGACGTGCAGCATAATACTCAGCAGTTCTTTCTGATGGAACATAGTCCTTTGTAATATTTTTCATATTCTTTAAAAGTTCACCGCAAAGTAAACTACTATTTTCTTGTTCAAATTGGTCAGTTAAACTACGCACTTTTTGGTAAATATCCTTTTTATCCTCTGCTACATCGCCTAAAGAATCTTTTAAAACTCCCAAAACCATACCTATACCGGCAACTGCACCACATAAATTTCTTGTTTTTGCAAATCCGCCACCAAAAGCACTACTAATTTTTAAAAGTAATTCTTTGTCAATTGGCAAATCATCTGCAAATGCCATTATTACTGCCTGTGCACAATTGTACCCTTCCTTAAAGCACTCATATGCCTTTTGCTGTCTGTCCATCAATTATTATCCTCCAATTGTTCTAAATAATTTAATATTATATCTGCCACTTTTTCAAGTGAAAGTTTTGATGTATTAAGAGTTATATCATAATTTTTAATATCTCCCCATTCCTTATCTGTATAACTATTATAATATTGTGCTCTATGCTTATCTGCTTTTATTATATATTTGTCAATATTTTTAACATCTTTTATGCCGTATTTATTAACAATTCTATCTCTTCTTGCAGCCATATCTGCATGCAAAAATATTTTAACCAAGTTTTCCTTACCTTCCAAAACATAGTCTGCACATCTGCCAACTATTACGCAAGGTTTTTCCGCAACTTCCTTAATCACTTCACTTTGCGCAAAGTAAACTTTATCATTAATAACCATATCTGTGTATGTTGCACTATAAAAACTACCTATGCCAGTTGAATATCCAAACATACTTGCAAATTTACTTGTTGCTTTTTCGTCAAACTCCTTGTAAAATTCTGGATTAACACCATTTTTTTCTGCCGCAAGTTTAATTAAATCAGTATCGTAATAAGCAATACCTAATTTTTCCGCAACAATCTTGCCAACTGTTCTGCCTCCACAGCCATATTGTCTTGCAACTGTAATTACATAATTATTTTTCATATTACCCCCAAAAAATCAACTTTAATGCAATTATAAAATTGTGTTTATTTAATCTTTTATTTATATATATTATATAGTCTATAATATTATTTGTCAATATTAAACTTGCAAAAATAAGGATATTTTTTTAATTTTATTACAAATATCACTTATTAAAACAATTATATAAATTTTAAAAAATTATATTGAATTTTTATAAATAAACTATTGAAAAATAGCAATAATTATGATAGAATAAATATATAAATTTTAATAAAAGGCGGTAGACTATGTTATCTATTTTATCATCAGCAGGCTGGGATAATTTTGTTGCAGGTTTTAATGATTTTACTTCTGCTATGACAAAATTCTTTACTTCTGGCTTAGGCAAAATTGTATTGTTTATCATTGTAGCCATTATTGGTTTTATTTTGATAAAATTATTTATCAAGTTCCTAAAAAAAATTGGCAAAAGAATCAAACTAGACCAAACAGTTTATAATTTTTTAATTACTGTTATAAAGTTTGTGCTTTGGGTACTTTATGTATTAACTTTACTTGCAATTGCAGGTGTACCTATTACAAGTCTTGTTGCGGTTATTACTGCTCTAACTTTAGGTGTTACTCTTGCTATTCAATCAAGTGTTTCAAACTTAGCAAATGGTGTTATCCTTCTTGCAAACAAACCATTCAAAATTGGCGATTTAGTTGAAATTAATGGTGTAACTGGCACTGTAGTAGATATTAGTATATTCAATACTAAACTACGCACAGCAAATAACGAAATTATCACAATGCCTCACAATGTAACAATTAATAATCCTATAATTGACTATACAAGTTTAGAAATGCGTCGTATAGCACTAGATGTATCTGTAAGTTATGATAGTGATATGACAAAAGTTAAAGAAATATTACTTGAAACAATTAAAGAACAAGAATTAGTTTTACAAGACCAAGCAAATAGTGTTAACCTTGCAAAAATGAATTCAAGTTCAATAGATTTTTCTGTAAAAGTATGGACAGCAACTGAAAACTATTGGGACTGCTTCTTTGCTTTAACAGAAAGTGTATTCAATAAACTAAACGAAAATAATATTGAAATACCTTACAACAAACTTGATGTATTAATCAAAAGCAACGAACCAAAACAAATAGAATTCACACCAAACAAGAAAAAAGACTAACAAAAAAAAGAGTAAGCAAAAAATAAAATGAGCAATAAATCTTGCTCATTTATTTTTTTATTAAAGTGCAACCAAACTAATTATTACAAAGGATATTTAATAATTCTTGATAACTATCAACTACATCATAACGTGTATTACCACAAAGTTTTAAATTATTAAAAAGTTTTTTTGCACAAGCAATTTTTGTCTCCTCAATTTTTCGTATATTCATTGATTCCATAGACCCTTTAGTTTCTGCTACAAAGTAAATATGTTTTACACTTCCCTCATTAAACGCAATAGCCCAGTCAGGTGTATAATCCCCAACAGGAGTAGGAATAGTAAATCTCTTTGGCAATTTTGCATAAACACAAACTTCATTGGCATTATCCAAATCTTCTGCAAACTTTCTTTCTACACTCTTATCAGCATAGCCGTCGGTAACTATATAGTCTTGAATCGCTCTATTTGCCTTAAAGGCTTTATCATATTCTATATTAATTTGATTAGCGGTAAAAATGTCATTATCGTATTTACCTTCAGCAATATTATAAGTTATATAGTCAACTACCATTGTTGCCTTTTGCTCATTGATTAATTTTATTGTTTTTGAAATAAAATCTTCTGGATTCTTTTTAAACTTATCAAAAGTATTTGGTTTAATACCTTGCAAGATTTTAACTATAGTTTTTCTTGTAAGAGTTGTACCATCTTTTATTTTTCCAATTAAATCATATTTTATATAATTACCATTGCTACCTTTAAAAAATTCAGTTTTCGACGTACCTGCATTAAAGGAATTCCCATTGTTCAATTTACTCTCATCTATATACATTATTTGTTCACCAGTGGTAACAATTCCTTTTAATTCTGCAACATATAGTTTTTCATCAATTGCGTCAATGGATTTTGCAATAAGTTCTTCACTATCAAAATTCACCATATATGCGTACTTGTGATTAATTTGATTCCATAAAGTTTCAAATTCTTTTTTCTTAAAATTATTATTAAGTGGATTTTCTTTATACTTTGACTTTCTATCATCACCTATCATATCTTCCAGTGCTTTACTATCAAATATGCCTTGCAAAAGTTTATAAATACTATCTGTATATGTTGCATAATCTCCAATTAACTCTTTTAAATTATTATTTGTTTTATCTTCATAATACTTTTGCGTTAAAAAACTATCATCGTTAATATATCCAAACAATTTTAAATTGCTTCTAATATCCATTGCTTTTTCGTTATTTAAAATTAATTCGTCTTTTCCGTTAGTTATTCTCTTATTAATAAAGAAATCGACTGTCGCCTTAGTCGGTCTATCTGCAAGGTTTATCTTAATATCCTTTTGAATATCCGCAACAAAGTCCTTATAACTATCTGTCGCAACAATTGTCAACTGATTTATTTTAAGGAAAGTTGACCTATCTTTGCAATAATCTAAATCAACTCTATCACCTAACTTATTTACAGCAATTCGTAGTCCTCTACCTACTTCCTGTCTTTTTGCAATAGCACTATCACCACCTGGTTTTAAAGTACAAATCTGAAAGACATTAGGGTTATCCCAACCTTCTCTAAGAGCAGAATGAGAAAATATAAATCTTGTAGGTTCTTCAAAAGAAAGTAATCTTTCCTTATTTTTTAAAATAAGGTCATAGGCTGAAATATCTTCTGAACCAGTTTCTTTTTTATCGTCTGAATTAATTATATGCCCAGTTTTTTTATCTATTGAAAAATACCCTTTATGAGTATCCTCTACCCTAATATTTTTTAAGTATTTAATATATGGTGTTTCAAAATTATTCAAATAATCATTAAGAATATTTTTATATTCTTCTTCAAAAATTCTTGCGTAGTCACCTTTTTCGTCATACCTAGAATAATCACGATAATTTGCAACTTCATCTAAGAAGAATAAGGATAAACACTTTATACCTTTACTAAACAATATCTCTTCTTTACTAAAATGAGAGGCAATAGTTTCTCTTATTTGTAATCTTCTTAAATTTTTTTCTGTATCATCACCAACAACCTCACCAACATGAAGCACATTACCATTTAAAAATGTTATAGTATTTGTTTGTTTATTAATATCTGAGATAATATAGCCATTTTTGTATTGTTCCATCCCCTTAGACCATTTATACAAATCTTCACCTATTCCTAAATTTCTCGTTTCTCTATTTATTGATTTATTATAATTAATCTCTAACTCTAACTTAGCCATTGGCGGTTTTGTGGTTGATAGTACTATTTCTTGCAAATACAAATAACTATTTGTTCCTCTCAAATTCTTAACTTCGCAACCTTTTACTTGAATTTTTTTAACTAGGCTTTTATTGTAAGCGTCAAGTGCATCAAGGCAATATACAAGATTATGTTGTTTTTTATGCGTTGCAGAAAAATTCATATTAAATAGTGCATTAAACTTTTTAAGTGAATTTTGCGTCGCACCTCCACCAAGTTTTTGAGGTTCATCAATAATAAGTATAGGTCTTGTCCTTGCAACAACATCAATAGGTTTTCTACTTTGAAACTCATCAAGTTCTTTACCAATTCTTCTTGCATCTTGTCCCTTTGCATTAAAAGCCTGTGCATTTATTATCATAACTTGAATATCACTTGAAGAAGCAAAATTATCTAATTCAATTAACTTTTTACTATTGTAAATAAAATATCTTGCTTTTTTACCATACTCATCCATAAAATGTTCTTCCATCATTTCAAAAGACTTTTTAACACCTTCACGAATAGCAATACTTGGCACAACAATAATAAATTTACTCCAACCATAAATTTTGTTAAGTTCAAAAATTGATTTTATGTAAACGTAAGTTTTTCCAGTACCTGTTTCCATTTCAATATCAAGGGAACATCTACCAAAACCACTATCTAACGCGTTCGATATTTTATAATTATTTGCTTTTTGAATCTCTTTTATATTCTCCAAAATCTGATATTCGTTCAACAAAATTTTTGCATTTTCAAAGCCATTATCATCTTTTTCATAATAATCAAATATTGAAGTTTGAACAATATTTGATGTCTTTTTTATTCCTAAATCTCTTGTATATCTCACCATATCCATATAAGGTTGTCCATCAAATACCTTGCAGATATTTTCCACTGCCTCTTGCTGATATGGTTGTGTCTTAAATTTAAATTTCATTTTTTACTTCCTTACATATTTTAATTCTAAAAATCCTTTTTTATTACTAAATACTATCCTATCAAATCCTATTGTAATAAGTACATTAATAAGTTCATCAGTTTTTAATTTATTTAATGATTGTCCAATTTCTAGGAGTTCGTATTCTTTATTAAAAGCAAAATCATTTTGAGTCTGTAATATCTCAATAATTGCACGAATGTTAAAAATTGTATTTGGATATGCAACTTCATTAATCAACAAAATATTTTTACTAAATTCAAACTTATCTTGTAAATTGTCAAACTTTTTCCTAATTTCTTGAAATCTCTTATCATATACTTTTAGGGTATTTTTTGCTTTGTTTTTTAATCGCTCATGTACTAAACTTTCTTCAGAAACTATACCGCTACACATAGCAATAGG
>CAJTNW010000028.1:16915-22229 GCA_910577795.1 uncultured Christensenella sp. | reverse complement strand
TTAAATGTAGGGATAGTAACAACAGCAGATGCAGAGATAATACGAAACATTATGGATAATAAAATAACTATTGATTTATTTTATTAAGTAAAATTATAAATATAAAAAAGATAAATTTTAAATAGAGAGTGGAATTTTTCCGCTCTTTATTTAATTTAAGAAATAAATAAGAAAGAAATTTTGTTTATTATTTTTTATTAAAGGTTTAAAATAATTTAAATATATGCTATACTTATATAAAATAGAGCAAATAATAGTTTGAATTGGTATAGGTGCAAAATGAATGAATTGGTTTGGATAATTGATGACGAAAAAGAACTTGCAGATACAATGGCAAAGTATTTTGGTATGTTTGGGTTGCCTGCTCATGCAGAGTATACTGCAGATTCAGTTAAAATAATGCCTAATAATATTAGAGTAGTGTTGCTTGATATTAATCTTGGTTTGCAAAGTGGATATGACTGCATAAGTGTTATTCGTGAAAAAACACCTACTGCTAAGATTTTGTTAATTTCTGCCCGCAGTGAGGAAAGGGATATGTTAAAAGGTTATAATTTGGGGGCAGATGATTATATTATAAAACCTTTTTCCTTACAAGTGCTTTTGTTAAAAGTAAAAAATCTAATCTCTAAAGAAAATGTTGGGGTGGAAAAATACAAGGACTTAATAGTAGATAAAGATTCAATGATAATAAAACGTGGTGAAGAGATAATAAAACTTAAAAATATGGAATTTAAGTTGTTTATGTATTTGTTTAATAATCGTGGAAAAGTATTGGATAAGGACGATATAATTTTGAATGTTTGGGGACAAGGTTATTATAGCGATAATACTTTGAATATTCACATAAGAAGAATAAGAGAAAAGTTGGAAAAATATCAAGGTGAGTTTATTACTACAGTTTGGGGTACAGGGTATAAGTTTGAATAAATCAAAAGTTGTATGTTTTTAATAATAAAAGTTTTGTAAAACATATTTTGTTTGATTAAAAAATATGTTTAATAGCGATTTTTGATAGGTTTTATACATTAAATTGAGGATAATATGAAAAAATTTATAATTAGTATAGTTTTGATTTTTATTGTATTGAGTGGAGTTTGTTTAGGCATTGGGCTTGGCTACGATTACAAAAAAATAGATACAGTTTATATTAATGAAGTTGTTAATTGTTTGAATAATAATGATATGCCACAAAAAATAGTTTATGACTATACAGTTGTGGATAAAACGGGTGATATAAAATTTACTACAAAAGAAGTAGAAAATATGCAGTTTGAAACAAGAATAAGCAAGGCAATAGCAGCAGGGGATGTTGTTGTTGACTATGAAGATAGCAAAATTATTTTTTATGTTGATGCAGGTAAAAGATTTTACGATATGAGAAATACTTTGATTTGGATAGTTGTAGCAAGTTTTATTTTGCTGGGTATTGTAATGGCTATAGGTTGTTACTTTATATATAGAAGAACGATAAAACCTTTTAATGGTCTTAAAAATTTTGCACAGGAAGTTGCTAGGGGAAACTTTGATTCCCCACTTGTACTGGATAAATATATGTCATTTGGTGCTTTTGGCGAGGCTTTTGACATTATGCGAAATAATCTTAAAGAAAGCAGAATTGCAGAGCAAAGTGCAAATATGGATAGAAGAAGACTTTTGCAAGAGATAGGTCATGAGATAAAAACACCGCTATCTACCATAAAAGCAGTGGCAGAATGTGGTGCTGCAATTGAGGCAAATGAAAATTATGATATAATCTTAAACAAAGCAAGTGCTATAGATAATTTGGTAAATGATTTTTATCAAAAAGCACTTGAGGAAGAAGGACAACTTAATATTTATTGTATTAAGCAGACTGCTGAAGACTTAAAACAATTGGTGGAGACTTGTGATTACAATAGCCGAATTATTTGGGGTGATTTGGAAAAATGCAATGTCTTGTATGATAAAAACAGAATGACTCAAATAGTGGATAATATTATAGCCAATTCATATAAATATGCTGATACGGATATAAAAGTTGATATGTGTAATATGGGTAACTTATTAAAAATAAAGTTTAAAGACTTTGGTGACGGAGTTGAAAGTGAACAACTAAGTTATATAATGGACAGATTTTACCGCGGTGCAAAAACAGAAGAAAAGTTAGGACAAGGACTAGGACTAAATATTTGTCGCAAACTTATTGTGCGTATGGGCGGAGAAATGAATTGCTATAATGATAATGGTTTTGTAGTGGAACTTGTAGTGCCAATATTAAAGCAATATTAAGTGTTATTTTGATAATGTAGCATAAAAAATTTATGTTTTTTAGGGTGTTTTTATAGAGTTAAATTTTTATAAATTATATTAGATTGTTTTTTACTATTTTTTAATTTAATACCGATTTTTGGAAAGAAATAGGAAAGAAAAGAAAGATTATTGAAAAATCTGTTTGCATTTTATTGATATATAATATAGATGACGGGAATAATACGCGTTATCTATATTTTTAAATAGTATAATTTTTGTAACAGGTTTCCGTTAAAGGAGTGCAATATGGAAGAAGTTGTTAAACAAAATTTTATAATAAGAACGGAAGGTTTGTGCAAGTCATTTTCTATTGGTGGGGTGCAACAACATGTTTTAAATAATCTTGACCTAGAGATATTGGAAGGCGATTTTACCATAATAATGGGTAATAGTGGTAGTGGAAAATCTACACTTTTATATGCTTTGTCTGGTATGGATAAACCTACTTTGGGGGATATCACTTTTGCAGATGAAAAAATATCTGAATACTCTAATGACAAACTAGCAAAATTTAGACGTACTAATTGTGGATTTATTTTTCAGGAAGTGTTTTTGAATGATAATATGTCTATTATGGATAATGTTTTGGCTGCTGGATATTTGTCTGGTATGCCACGAAAACAAGTTTATGAAAAGGCATGCGAATATTTTGATTTAGTGGGTATAATGCCTGAGATGTACAATAAATTTCCGACTCAAATGTCTGGTGGAGAATTGCAAAGAGTTGGACTTGTTAGAGCAATTATAAATAGTCCTAAAGTTATTTTTGCAGATGAACCAACTGGTGCGTTAAACTCTGCAAACTCTATTGCTGTTTTGGACTTAATAAATAAGTTTCATAATGAAGGAAAAAGTATTGTTATGGTTACTCACGATATAAAAAGTGCTGTAAGAGGTAACCGCGTGCTATACCTTAAAGACGGAGTTATTTTAAACGAAATAAGTTTAGGTAATTACGATAAAGATAATGAAAAGGAAAGGTTAGAACAATTAAAAGTCTTTTTAGATGAAATGGGGTGGTAATATGTTTAGTATTATAAAATCTCATTTTCATAAAGGCAAAACTGGCTTTTTTATAACAGGGTTGTTTGTAATTTTATCTGTTTTTATGATGCTTATAGGGCTTTCCATTTGTTTGGGAATGAGTAAACTTTATTATAATGCTCGTAATCTATCAAACTCAGCAGATGCTACTGTACTTATAGCAAATAGGAACCAAGATTTTAAAAAAATTGTAGAAGATTATATTATTTCAAATGAGGATGTGGAAGATTATGGAGTTAAAAATATTTATTGGTTTGAGTCATCTTCAGAGCATATTGATGACAGCATAGAATTTGTTTATGAAAAAGGAAATTCAGTATTTAGTAATTTTTTAATAAATAATATTGATGCGCAAAATGATAAATATAAACCTCATATAAGAAATGAAGTAAGCGGTGAAGGCTTTAAACTTTATGTTACTGGTAACTTAGTTGAAACTTCTAATATCAAGGTTGGTAATACTGTTTATTTTCATTATCAAGGAAAAAATCATAAAGGGTATGTAGCGGGAATTTTTGATAGCATGACAGATATATACCTTACTAGTACATTTTATGTAGATAGTACTTTGTATGAAATGGTTGAGGACTTTGCAAAAACGGATAACGATTTTTACTATTATGACAAAATTGATGTTAGATTTAATTATAAAACAGAAAAAGAATGTGAACAAATTGGTGATGATTTTTATGCCGATTTAAAGCAAATATATGCACAATATGCTATTCAACACCCAACTGATGGAGTAGGCTTTAGTTATAACAGCAAAACTGCTTTTATTAATGCAACTAATCCGTTTATTATGATTTTAGGAGCAGCACTGGTGGCTTTTTCAGTACTTATAGCACTTATTGTTGCACTGGTAATTGCGTTTTTAGTCCGCTCATCAATAATTGATGAGGTTAGAAATCTTGGTATATTAAAATCACTTGGATATACAACTGATATGTTAAGGTTAAGTTATCTTGCGATTTATACCATAATAAGTTGTATTTGTATGTTGGTTGGTATGATTTTGGGTATAAGTCTTATGCCAACTTTTGTAAATCTTATTACAGTAATGGCAAGATTTGACTGCGTAAAAGCAATTGGACTTAACGTTGGGTCAATATTTGCAGCAATGGCTTTGATAATTTTGGTTATTACTTCCGTTAGTATGCTTGCAACTGGTAGAATAAAAAGAATTACACCATTATCTGCAATGCGAAATAATATTGCAACACATTCATTTAAAAGAAATTTAGTTCCATTAAATAAGACAAAAGTGCCGGTTAATACTTCATTAGGCTTAAAAAGTATAGTAGGCGAGCGAGGACGAAGTATTATGGTAGTAACAATTGTCCTAATTATGTCGCTATTGTGTTCTTTTGTAAGTGTAGTATTTTTTAATCTTAAAGTTGACCAAACCGCTATTATAAATATGTCTGCAATAGAGGTGCCTGACTGGAGTATTCGTTTTGATTACGAAGATAATAGTCTTTATTATGAGGCAATAAGAAAAATGGATGGCTATAAATACGATACTTTAGGTACAATTGGTACTGGAGGATATGTTAATGAAAATTATGTAATGGGTTGGTATTATGAGGATTTTGACAAATTAAGAACAAATGTGGTTTATGAAGGTAAAAATCCAAAATACGCAAACGAAATTTTGTGGGAAGTTGGTTCTGCAAAATCAAAAGGCTTTAGCATAGGTGATAGCATTACAATAACATTTAATAACAATGGTGAAGAGATAAAAAAGGAATGTGTAATTGTTGGTTTCTTTCAGTCTATTATTAATCACGGGCAGTTTTTAGGCAAAATAGAGTTGTTATCATTTTATTTTACAGAAGAATATGAAAAAAATTCGACCAGATATTTTTATTTTGAAAAAGGAAAAGTTCCTACATCTAACGAGATTAACGAGTACTTATTGAATACTTTTGATGAGGAGTATATTAAGTACAATGGATTTCAGCAAGGAATAAATATG
>CAJTNW010000028.1:0-16905 GCA_910577795.1 uncultured Christensenella sp. | reverse complement strand
AAAATCAATTTTTAAATACAGTAGAAACTGCTGCCGATGCTGTAATGTCCGTATTTATAGCGATTACTGCAATTGTAATAAGTTTGCTACTTGTTATGCTTATAAAACTAAAACTTTTGCGAGAAAAAAGAGACTATGCTATTTATAAGGCTTTAGGTTATACTACACCTAATATAATGACGCAAATAGCAATTGCAATGGTTATTTTGGGTGTAGTAGGTAGTTTGTTTGGTAGTATTATAGGTGCACTATTAACTTCACCAATATTATCCTTAGCAGGTAATATTATAGGAATAGGTAAGTTTGCGTTTATTGTCCCTTGGGGATATATAGTGGCTATAATCTTTGCTATACCATTGCTTGTTTATTTGGTTTCAATGTTGTGTGCAGTACCTGTTAAAAAAATTGCACCGGCAACACTTTTAAGAGAAAGAGGATAGTAACATTATCATAAGGAGGGGCAGATTATGTGGAGTATAATAAAATCACATTTTCATAAAGGCAAAGTTGGCTTTTTTATAACTGGTTTATTTGTGATATTGTCTGTACTTATGATGATAGTTGGACTATCAATTTGTTTGGGTATGGGTGATTTGTATTATAACGCAAAAAATTTGTCAAATTCACCTGATTTATGCACCTTTGTTTATGAAGAGGTCGGCGGACCTTTGTCAAGTAGAATAATTGATAAAATAGAAGAAAGAGAAGATATAGATTATTATGATGTCCAGCCATTTATGTGGTTAGAGATGCCTCAAAATGACAACAATTATATTTTTGAATTTATTTATGGTGCGGTTGGTAGTGTCGGTTATAAAAATGTTGGACTATATAACATACAAGATAAAAATAATAAATTTAAACCTTATATTAGAAATGAAGTTAGTGGTGAAGGTTTTAAAGTTTATGTGACAGGTAATTATCTAATTACTGGAAATGTTGGTGATAAAGTTTTGTTTAAGTACAATGGTGAAGACTATTATGGTTATGTTGCTGGTGTGTTTGATGATATGACAAAAATTTATAGCAATGTTTACTTTTATGTTGATAATGATTTATATAGTATGGTTAAGGGGTTTAGTCAAACTGACCAAAATATTGTTGAAGAGCAAGTAATAAATATAAACTTAAAATATAAAAACGAGGCGGAAAGCACTAAGTATCAAGAAGAAGTCGGAAAAGAAATTTTGCAAGTTATAAATGAGTATAATATGGAAAATTGGCTTGTTAATCCAAATTTTGAAATTATTGGTGGTGGATATTCCCCAAGACATACATTTAAAGATGCAACTAGTCCATTTATAACAATATTAGGTGCTGCTATGATTGCTTTTTCCATAATAGTTGCGGTTATTGTTGCTATAGTAATTGGCTTTTTAGTACGTTCTTCGGTTATGGATGAAGTAAGAAATTTAGGTGTTTTTAAAGCACTAGGCTATACTACAAATATGTTAAGGCTAAGTTATCTTGCAATATATGGTGTGATAAGCAGTATTTGTATGATTATAGGCTTGATATTGGGTATTACACTAATGCCGTCTTTTGTAAATATAATTACAAATATGGCAAGGCTTGACTGCAGTAAGGCTATAGGTTTAAATGTTGGCAGTATTTTTGTGGCAATTGCTATGATTTTGGGTGTTATAAGTGGTGTAGTTATGCTTGCTACCAGCAGGGTAAAAAGAGTAACACCATTGTCTGCAATGCGAAATAATATTGAAACACATTCATTTAAAAGAAATTTAGCACCACTTTGTAAATCTAAATTGCCAGTTAATGCGTCACTTGGTGTAAAAAGTGTGGTAGGTGAGGTAAATAGAAGCATAATGGTTGTAGTTGTTGTATTGATTATGACTCTTTTATCTTCATTTGTTAGTGTAGTATTTTACAATTTAAAAGTCGACCAAACTGCGCTCATACAAATGTCAGCCATAGAAAATCCCGATTATGTTATAGGCTTAAGATATGATGATACCAAACCATATTTTGATGCTATAAGAAATATGGACGGCTATGTTGCAGATATGATGGAAGAGATTAATATTGGATGCGATTTAGATGATGGCGACTGGGTACGTGGGCAATGTTTTGAGAGGTTTGATATATTGCGTACTAAAATGGTTTATAAAGGAAGAGAACCAAAATACACAAATGAAATTTTGTTAAATGAAAAATTAGCAAAACAAAAAGGGTATAATATTGGCGATAGTATTACTTTGCACATAAAAGAGTTTTCAATGGAAGAAGTTACAAGGCAATGTGTTGTAGTAGGATATTTTCAGTCTTTATTTGAAAATTGTCATTATATGGCATTTTTGGATTTGTTTATAGATTTAATTCCAGAAAATCAACTGGAGTATGCAAGTTCTCAAAGATTATTTTATTTTGAGCAGGATAAAGTGCCTAGTTATGATGATATACGTAAAGTTTTAATGAGCGTAAACAACGAAAAAAATATTGAGTTTGGCGGTTTTATGACTGGCAAAGATAGGTTAGGAAGTATGATTTTAAATACTGTAGAAACGGCAGCCGATGCAGTAATGTCTGTGTTTATGTCAGTTACTGCAATAATTATTAGTTTGCTACTTGTTATGCTTACAAAACTAAAACTTTTACGCGAAAGGCGAAATTATGCAGTTTATAAGGCTTTAGGTTATTCAACAACAAATATCATGACGCAAATAGCAATTGCAATGGTAATTTTGGGTGTTATAGGCAGCCTTGTTGGTAGTATAATAGGCGGTTTAATCACCTCACCACTATTATCATTAATGGGTGGTATTATAGGTGCAGGACATTTTGCTTTTATTATACCATGGGGATATATTGTGGGAATAATCTTTGCAATTCCTTTACTAATTTATATTGTATCAATGTTGTGTGCAATACCAGTTAAAAAAATAGCGCCCGCAACACTTTTGCGAGAAAGAGGATAAATAATAATTTAAAAGTGCCAAATTTTTGGCACTTTTAAGTTTAAAGTAATGACTATAATAGTTAAAATTGGTGTTTGAGCACCAATTTTTATTTTGCTATTGTATAGTTACAAAAAATATGGTAAAATAATAATATGTAATAGTAATTAATGATTTTTTAAGTATAACTTTTACGATACAAATTATCTTTAAAATTTTTGATAAATTTTGACAAAGGTATTGACAAAATAAATATATATGATATAATCTACTAGGTTGGACATATAAGTTCACATATTGCGTGAGCGTTTCTACAAACTTGCTAAAGTTTACTATGCCACTTGAGTATAGTATAAGTTTAGCAATTTTTTGCTTTTAGGAGGAAAAATAATGTATGATTTAATTATTGTTGGCGCAGGTCCTGCGGGGATTTTTACTGCCTTGGAACTTGTAAAAAAGGGTAGTGACAAAAAAATACTTATTATTGAAAAAGGTAGGGCAGTAGAAAAAAGAGTTTGCCCTAAATCCAAAACAAAACAATGTGTAAATTGTAAGCCATATTGTAACATAACAACTGGCTTTAGTGGGGCAGGTGCTTTTTCTGATGGTAAGTTGTCATTAAGCCCGGAAGTTGGGGGTGATTTGCCAGAACTTATTGGAACAGATATGGCAGAACAATTAATAAATTATGCAGATAGCCTATATTTGGAGTTTGGTGCAGATAGCAAAGTTGAAGGTGTTGGCAATAGCGAAAAAGTTAAAGATATTAGAAAAAAAGCAATTCAAGCAGGACTTAAATTGGTTGACTGCCCAATAAGACATTTGGGTACAGAAAAAGCACAAGAAATTTATTTTAAAATAGAGCAATATTTGTTAAATAATGGTGTAGAAATTAAGTTTAATGTAAATGTAGAAGATATTATTATGCAGGGGGAAGAATGTCTTGGAGTAATTGCTATCGAAAATAAAAATAAAGTAGAATATAGGGCAAAAAAGACAGTAATTGCAACAGGCAGACGTGGTGCAGACTGGTTGGAGAAAATTTGTGAAGAACATAATATTTTGCATGAGGCAGGTGTTGTTGATATTGGTGTGCGAGTAGAAGTTCGTAATGAAATTATGGAAGAAGTTAACAATGTTTTGTATGAGTCTAAGTTAATAGGTTATCCTAAGCCATTTAAAAATAAAGTAAGAACATTTTGCCAAAATCCAGGAGGATTTGTCAGCCAAGAAAATTATGATAACGACTTAGCGGTTGTAAACGGACATTCTTATAAGGAAAAGAAATCTAACAATACCAACCTGTCAATATTATGCAGTGCTAAGTTTACAGAGCCATTTAATCAGCCTATAGCCTATGCACAAAAAGTGGGCGAACTTACAAATATGCTTGCAAATGGCAAAGTACTTGTGCAAAGGTACGGGGATATTTTGGACGGCAAACGGACTTGGCAACACGAACTTGCAAGCAGCAATGTAAGACCAACTTTGCCAGATGCTGTTGCGGGTGATATAACTAGTGCTATGCCATATAGACCTATGCTTAATATAATCAACTTTATTAAAGCAGTTGACGAAGTTGTGCCAGGTTTTGCAAGTCCAGAAACTCTGTTGTATTCCCCTGAACTTAAGTTTTATAGTAACAAAATAAAAATGGACGAAAACTTAAATACAAACATTAAAAACTTGCATTGTTTAGGTGATAGTTCCGGCTGGACAAGAGGACTAATGATGGCATCTGTAATGGGTGTAAAAATGGCAAGAGAATTATTACAAATTAAAGAATAAGTTTAAAATAATTGAATAATTTTTGCTTTTAGTTAATGAGTTGTGTGCAAAATAATTTTATTCTAAAATAATAAAAAATAACTGGTATTTACCAGTTATTTTTTGTTTAATATCGATTTTTGAATGTTTTTTGTTAATTTATCTAAATATTATATGATACTGTATCAATAAAAAATTAAACAAGATTATTTATCAACTTTTACTCCACCAAGATAAGTGTCAATTAAATTGCCTTGCTCATCTAATGTGTTAAAGTCTGCAAGCATGCCAACTTTTATGTCGCCTCTATCAGCAATATTTAATAATTTTGCTTGATTTAAAGAACCCATTTTAACACATTCTTCAAGAGGAATGTTTAAGTTTTGACATAAGTTTGCGACCATTTTGCTAATAGGTGTTACACTGCCAGCATAAGTGTTTAATTCTTTTATAATTGCAACATCTTCTTCTATAACAATTCGTTGTTTAGATATTCCGCTACCAAGATAAAACTCCCCACCATGATTACCAGCAATTGCTAGCGAGTCAGATACTAAACATATTTTGTCAGCACTTTTTAGTTTGTAAATCATTTTAAACAATGGATTAGGTACATGTCTATTATCTGCAATTACCTCATTATATAACCTGTTATCTGTAAGTCCAACTTCTGTTAAACCTAGGTGCTTGTGAGGAGTAGTTCTTCTTGAACAGCGAGAAGTGCAGTTGTACATATGAGTTACACTTGATGCTCCATTATCAGTCAAAGCATTAATTTCGTCATCAATACTTGCATCATGTCCCAAACTTATTTGTATATTATTTTTTGTACATTCTGTTGTAAACCAGTCGCTACTTTTTTGGTCTGGTGCAACAGTAATTCTTGTTATAATATCTTTATTTTCCCATACCCATTTTGTATTTTCCTTATTTGGCTCTAAAATATAAGCAGGTGGGTGAGCCCCCGGTGCTTTTAAAGAGATAAATGGACCTTCCAAGTGTGTACCATAAATTCTAGCATAAGGCGAATTATAATTCCTAACATTTTCAAGTGCAGTAAGTGTAGTTGGAATATCTGCAGTAAGTGTAGTTGGAATGTAGGTTGTGCTACCAGTTATTAAGTGATATTTTGATATTTCGTCAAGTGCAGTTTTGCTACCTTCCATCATATCATGCCCACCACCACCATGAGTGTGGATATCAATATAACCACTGGCTAAAATAATGCCATTTAAGTTGTAAACTTTATCTGCAGTTTTTTCGTCTATATTAATTGCAATATTAGTAATTTTACCATTTTCTACTGCAATATCATAATTTTTTTCAAGTCTGCCATTAATAATTGGCCTTACATTTTTAAATAAAATCATGATTTACTCCTAAATATTAGATTTCTCATATTATACCGCAAATAATGAATAAAATCAAGGTATTTGGACTAATATTTTTATAGGAAGATATAGTGTAATTGCTGGTTTTGGTAACTTTTGTATAAAAGGTTAAGACAAAAATCTACTAAATACTACAAACTATTTGCAAAACAACAAAAATATGTTATATTAAAATATATGACTATAAATTTATTAATTGCGAGGCAAATATGAGTAAAGAGACCAAAAATCTTAATGAAAATGATTGCTTAAACAAAATAAATAATGAGGAAAATATAAATCCTAATTCAAATGACATTGAAGATGCCAATGTCAATAAAATTGATTTTGATAATGCTGAAAATTTAGATTTATCAAATAATGAATCGGATAATAATACACTAGGTGAATTTTCGGATAGTGCACTTGCAGAAGGTGTAGTATCTTTAGGTATATTTGGTGAAAATGAGGATATTAAAGAGGCTAATTCTACTGACGAGGCAACTATTTTAAAAACGGAAGGAATTAGTAGTTTATGCGACCAAACGGAATCTGAAGAGAGTCGTATTTCTGAAGAATTTGACGTAATGACAAATATCATTGATGGACAAAAACGTAAACCGCGAAAAAAAAGAAGGAGAAAAACGAAAGTTAGAAAAATTGTTGTGCGTACTTATGCAACTGTTATATCTGCAGTAATATGTATTGTGGTTGTGTATTTTGCGTCATCTTTTTTCAAAATTTCGCCCGCTCAAGGTATGACTGGTGCAGAATTAAAAGTAGATATGGACGGGTTGCCTCATATAATTGGTACAGTTGGTCCTGTTGATTTAAACAAAGTTTATCCTGATGGAAAAGATTTTAAAAGTGATACTGTTAATATAAAAAATGGTATTATCAATAATATTTCAAGTATTTATGATGATGGTAATGTAAAAAGTTTTACAATTACTTTTACTCAAACAGTTAATGAGGAAGAAGAACTTGTAGAAAAAGAAGTTCAAATTATTGAAGATGCTGTAAATGTAGATAATTGGGAAGATTTTGTAAAAAGGCTTAAAAACAAAATGGCACCTGAAGATAATAGCGGTAGTGATGCTTTTTATCCTACAATATGTTTGCAAAACAATTATATTGCCGCACCAGTTATGGAAGGAACAAAGAAAAATAAAATGGAAGGTTTAAAGGTGTATGGCGATATTTATGGCAATGGTTGCACTTTAAACGTTTTTGAAATAGTTGTTTGCAGAAACAAGTTTTCTAGTGGTAGTTTAACAAAACCTTATTTGCAAGGTAATGGACCAGTTAGCGGTTGGTCAGCATTTTGGGTATGTGCCAAGGAAGATGGTAGTCAAATAACAATACAAGACCTTCATATTACTGGTAATGATATGAAAACGGAAGAAGGCGGCAATTTGCATGGTGTTAACCAAACTATTTTGGATAGAAGAGGTTTAAAATTGTTTAGTGCGTACGGAACTCTTCTTAGTGTAGAGGGCGAGACAACTACAGATGCAGCAGGTAATAAAGAAATAATACAGAAGGCTAATTTAAAATTAAAACATTGTGTTTTGGAAAATAGCCACAAACTTATCCATGTAAGATGTGCAGATATGGAGTTTGAAGGAAACATAATTCGTAATGCCTCAGATACTGCATTGTCTTTTGCAACTTATGCTTATGAGCGAAGTGTTGTTACATCACGCAATAATGTAATTTCAAATTCGCTTACAGGCGGTGTAGTATTTTATTGTTATGATGGTGCAATTAGTAATGCAAACGCGGAGGAGAGTTGGAACGAGTTACTTATTGAAAAAGGAACTTTCCTTGATATATATAATTGGAAAGAACAAGATGGCTTAGCATTTATGCCAGAGACAGAGGGGGGTGCAGAAGTTGCTAACCCAGTTGCAAAAAGTGAAATACCAAAAACCAAATATGATTCTTTAAAAGCAAATGTTGAAGGAAAAAAATATATCCATTTTGCTATTATTAAATTAAGAACAGGTGGCGGTTTAGCACAAAATGGTTCGTATGTTACAAACTACCAAGATATAGGATATCAAACTTCAAGGGATAAAGGCTATGAAAATGGATTCCCATTACCAAGTTTGGCAGCAGCAATAATTAGGGATATTGATGTTTGGGGATATTACGAGCGAGGGGATAGAGATGTAACACCAACTGCAATATTAAGCCAAGAAGTATTGGATAAATTGTATGAAGAATGGTAGAAAGAAATAATAGTAATTTTTAAATGATTTTTATTAAAATAAGATTAACTATTATAGTTTATATCTAAACAAAAAGCAAAAACAAAAAATGTTTTTGCTTTTATATTATTTATTGATAAAATCACTAATTTTTTTGAATTATTTTATTTATAGTAGCGATTTTTGATAGGATATTTGCTAAATTACACTAATAATGCAAAATTTTAAAATGTATTATTGATAATTGAAAATGCTTTTGTGGTTCAGAATATTATTTTGCGTAATTAATGTGGTTTTTAGATTTTGTTTTTAAGTGTTAATATTTGTGTGTTAGAAATAACATTGCTAAAAATTTTGTGTTTAAAATTTTGAATAAAAAAATTAGGAATTTTTTATAAAAAATATTTGTGATTTATCTTGTAAATTGCTGAGCAAAAATCGGGGGTTATGTTTTTAATTCCCTAAATATGACAAAAATAAATAAATTTTTAAATAAATAATTTTTAAAAAGGTGTTTACAAACTTTGATTATAATGATATAATATAATCGAACAAAAAGTATTCTTTTAAGAGAGGGGAGTTATGAGAGAAGAGGAAAAAAATGTTGCCAATGAATTTGATGAATTCGACCAATTAGATTTGGCAAGTTATGACGATAATAAGTCTTATTCTGCTTCTGATGAGGCTGATAAGGCTTCTGCCACTTCTAATGATAACTTTGCTAGTGATAAGGATGTAGATAAATTCATGGATAGTAATGCGGGTGAGGGCAATGACCAACCTGCAAACATGGATGAAGATGCTGTTATTGCTGCAGAGTTTGAAGAAATGGAAAAAGTCATGATAATTGATGGCAGAAAGCATAAAGAAAGAAAGAGAAGGAAAAAACTAAGCAAAGAAGGCAAAATTATTTTAAATAGTGGTATTGCTGCAGTATGTTTAGCATTGTTCCTTACAGTTGCTATTATGTTTGGTCCACTTTTGATGAGCATTCTTTTTGCTGAAACTGCTACACAAGGTTTGGGTAGTACAGAACTTATTGTTGATATGACTGATACACCATATTATTTTGGTACAGAAGGTCAAGTTGATTTAAAAACTACCTTCCCAGGCGGTTCAGAATTTGCTTTTGTTGATGGCGAAAGTGGTCCTGCAAGTTTAAGTGGTAGCAAGTTAACAGTTGATGGTGAAGGCGAATTTAAAATTTCTTACAAACTTACTGGTGAAAATGCTCCTACTAATCCAATAGAAGTTGATTGTATTGCAGTGCAAGACGGAGTAAATATTGTTGACTGGCAAAGTTTTAGAAGCACTGCTTCAGAAGGTAAAATTATTGTTTTACAAAACAATATTGCAAGCCCTAAACTTGAAGGTGAAAAAAGAGCAAATCATGGCAATGTAAGAATTGTTAATCATGTATATGGCAATGGCAAAACTATTAATATGTTTGAAATTGTTTGTAGTAGAACAAAAGCCAGCAGTAAAATTTATGGTCAACCATACAGACAAGGTAATGGTAAAGTTTGGGGTGACACTGGTTTAGCCATAAGAAATAATCCAGATGGTAACCAAATTATATTCCAAGATGTTCATGTTACTGGTAATGATATGAGCACTTATGACCCTAATGCAACTGAAGAACCTGCTCCAGAAGGAGATGGTGCTGCAGCAGTTGCAGATGAAACTACTGCTACTAAACCAGAAGGTAATATGATAAATGTTTCTAAGGAAACAATTGAAAGCAGAGGTGTATTGCTATTCAGTAGATATGGTAACCTAGTTGATATTGAAGGTGTTGATGACGAAAAGGCTAGTGTTTATATTAAGCATTGTTTAATAGAAAATGGTGGTAAAGTAGTACATATTAGAAACTCTAATGTTGATATTGAAGGTACAATAGTAAGAAACGCAGCAGATACTGCAGTTTCTATAGCAACTTTTGCAAACCATGGAAGTTACATAACATCTAAAAACAATGTTATTGCAAACTCACTTACTGGTGGAATTTTGTTTTATTGCTTTGATGACAAAATAACAGAAGGTAATGCAAAAGACACTTGGAACACTTTGGAAATAGTTGAAGATTCTTTCCTTGATATTTATAACTGGAAAGCACAAAATGGTTTGGCATTCTTGCCAGAAACAGAGGACTTTGCAGGTATTGCAAACCCTATTGCAGCCAGCGAAATTCCAAAGAAATCTTATGACCCATTAAAAGGTCAAGATGAAAACGGCAACTATTATATACACTTTGCGATTATTAAAATTAGAACAGGTAATGGACTTCCAAGAAATGGGTCTACAGTTATTGGATATGAAAGACTTCGTTTTGCAACTGTAGCAGAAGGTAGTAAAGGTGAATATAATCAGTTCCCTATACCAAGTATTGCGGGTGCTATCATGAAGGACATTGACGTTTGGGGTTATTATAGTGTTAGTGATGGTGATGTTACTCCAACTCAACAATTGGGTGGTACTAGTGAAGACGATTTGATTAAATTCTACAAAGAGTTAAGAGAAGGTAGAAAACCAGCAGAGGAAAAGTAAAATAATTAAAAAACACTTTTGCAAAAGCAAAGGTGTTTTTTTGTACGTAAAATTAAGTTTTTTGTAGTTTAATGGTTTAATACAGAATAATTTTAAATTAATAATTTATATTAATTGTCAGTTGTTAAGTGTGGATATTTTTGATAGATGATAAATATAATAATTAATTATATATATTTATATATTTTTTTGAATATAGTTTAATAAGTATATATATTTTATTATAAACCTCTTTACTTTTTATTATAAATGTAGTAAAATAAATATGTATAAATGGAGGAAGTATGGAACTACAAAATATTGCTGAAAAATTTGATTTGCAAGGGAAAATTAAAAACATTGAACCTTATGGTAACGGACATATTAATACTACATATTTAATAGAGTGTGATGATAATGGTAAAATCTATCGTTATGTATTACAAAAAATAAATACCAATGTTTTTCCTGATTATAAAGGACTTATGAATAACATTCAAAGTGTTACATCTTTTTTAAGGGAAAAGATTATTGCAAATAATGGTAATCCAGATAGGGAAACTTTAAATTTAGTGCCTGCAATTGATGGTAAATGTTATGTGCAAAATCAAGATGGGGTTTATCGTGTTTATAAATTTATTGAAGATACAATTGCTTTGCAAATAGCCGAAAATAATGAAGTTTTTGAAGGGGCTGGTTTTGCTTTTGGTAATTTTGTAAAAATGCTTAATGAATTTGATGCTAGCGGCTTATGTGAAGTAATCAAAAATTTTCATAACACTGCAGACAGATTCCAAAAATTTATAAATGCAGTTGACAAAGACATTGCTAAACGTGCAGATAGTGTGCGTGAAGAAATTGATTTTGTTTTAAAAAGGTCTGCAATGTGCGATAGTATTGTTACTTTAATTGAAAATAAAACTATTCCTTTAAGAGTTACTCACAATGATACTAAGTTAAATAATGTTTTGATTAGTGCAGAAAGTTGTAAACCTATTTGTGTAATTGACTTGGATACTATTATGCCAGGTAGTTTGCTTTATGATTTTGGTGATGCTATTCGTTCTGGTTGCAATACAGGTTTGGAGGATGAACCAGATTTGACTAAAGTTGGCTTTGATATTAGTTTATATGAAAGTTTTACAAAAGGTTTTATGTCAGGTGTTGGTAGTTGCATTACTGCTTTAGAAAGAGATATGTTATCACTAGGCTCAATAATGATGACTTTTGAGTGTGGTATGAGATTTTTAACTGACTATTTAGAGGGAGATGTTTATTTTAAAATCCACTATCCTGAGCATAATCTTGTTAGATGTCATACTCAATTTAAAATGGTTGCTGATATGGAAAATTTACGATATAAAATGGATGACATTGCAAGGAAGTATAGTAAAGTATGAATAAATATTTAATAAAAAGTACAAGTGCGATTTATGCTGAAGATGTTAATTGGAAAAATTTAGAGCCAATGCAACTTACTTCTAATTCGGGTAATGGCAAAACTCTTTATAACACTCGCTGCTATCTTTGCTATAATGAAAAAGGCATATTTTTTAGGTTTGAAGTTGAAGACGATAAAATAAATTGTACTATGGACGAATACAACGCGCCTATTTACAATGAGGAAACTGTGGAGTTATTTATGCAGCCAACTCAAGATAAAACTCAGTATATGGAGTTTGAGTGGAATGGTATAGGCGGTGTATTTTGTGCAAAAGTAAAAAATTATCTTAATGGTAAAACTTCTCTTGATTTTATAGAGAAAAATATTATTGACAGCAAAATTTATGCGGCAGACTATGGCTGGATAGTGCAAGGATTTTTGCCAGCACAATTATTTGAAGGAAGTCTAAGTGGGGAGTGGCAATTTAATGCTTACAGAATAAAACTAGCAAAAGATAATAGTCAAATTTTGCTTAGTTACAGCAATACAATAGCGGATAATTATCATTTGCCAGATAAGTTTGCAGTATTAAAATTTGTATGATATTTAAATAAAATATTATAACATATAACTTTATTAATAATTAGACAATAAAGTTAAAAATAATTATAAAAAACAATTAATTTATATAATTTAGGAGGCATTTTTATGTCAGTTTTAGTTACAGGTGGAGCAGGCTATATTGGTAGCCATACAATTATTGAATTAGATAAGGCAAATCGTGATGTTGTTGTTGTAGATAATTTATGCAATAGCAAACCTATTGCTCTTAAAAGAGTTGAAAAGATTATTGGCAAAAAGATTAAGTTTTACGAGATAGACTGCTGTGATGAAGCAGCACTTCGTGAAGTGTTTAAAAAGGAAAAAATAGATTCAGTAATACATTTTGCCGGACTTAAAGCAGTAGGTGAGTCAGTTGCTATTCCTTTAAAATATTATGAAAACAATTTAATCAGTACTTTATCATTGCTAAAAGTAATGAAAGAATTTGGTTGTACAAATTTAGTATTTTCTTCTTCTGCAACTGTTTATGGTATGCCAAAGAGTGTTCCTATTTCAGAAGATTTTCCACTTTCTGCAACTAATCCTTATGGTAGAACTAAATTGTTTATTGAAGAGATTTTAAGAGATTACTACAAAGCAAATCCAGAAATGAATATTGCTTTGTTAAGATACTTTAATCCAATTGGTGCTCATGAGAGTGGTACTATTGGTGAAGACCCTAATGGTATTCCAAATAATCTAATGCCTTATATTACTCAAGTTGCAATTGGCAAATTAAAACAACTTGGTGTATTTGGTGATGATTATCCTACTCATGATGGTACTGGAGTACGTGATTATATTCACGTTTGTGATTTAGCAAGAGGTCATGTTCTTGCTATTGCAAAACTAGAAACTAAACCAGGTGTTGTTACTTACAACTTAGGTACAGGCAACGGCTATAGTGTACTTGATATGGTAAAAGCATTTGAAAAGGCTTGTGGCAAGAAAATTGATTATAAAATTGCTCCAAGACGTCCTGGTGATATAGCAGAGTGTTATGCTGACCCAACACTTGCTTTAAACGAGTTAGGATTTAAGGCAGAATACGATTTGGATAGAATGTGTGCTGATAGTTGGAGATGGCAGTCTTCTAATCCAAATGGATATGATGAATAATAATTTTGCTTTGACAAGTTGTGTTGTTAAATTAAGATAATTTTTAATTTAATACCGATTTTTGAAAGTATTTTAATAAAATTGCAAGAGGATAAAGATGTTTGATTGTCACGTGCATTGCAGTCATTCAGTGGATAGCCCAACATTAATTGATGATATGGTAAATGTAGCAATATCCAAAGGTATGAAGTATATTGCTTTTACCGACCATTTGGATAGAGATTATTTATATGGTATATCAATTAATAAAAACATAAAACAATTGGATTTACCATTTCATATTACAGATACTTTGCGTGCAAAGCAAAAGTATGCAGGACAAATAGAAATTGCTTGCGGTGTGGAGTGTGGTTATTCCAAAATGGCGGAAGAGGATTATCTGCAAATGCTAAATGGTTGTAATTTGGATATAATTTTAAATTCCGTACATTCTGTTAATGGTTTGGATTGTTATCATAGCGAATATTTTGACGGCAAGGATAAAAGAGTTGCTTACGAGAAGTATCTTATTGCGGTAATGGATAGCATTAATGCAAAATATGATTATGATGTAATAACTCATTTGGGTTATGTGTGCAGAAAAGCACCTTTTGATAACAGGGATATGAATTATTCTGAGTTTGCGGATATAATTGATGAGATATTAAAAGGAATAATTTTAAAAAATGTTTCATTGGAATTTAATTCTCATAACAGGGGCACAAACACACCATTTTTACCATATTTATCAATAGTTGATAGGTATATAGAGTTAGGTGGTAATCAATTTACTTTTGGGTCTGATGCTCACAGAATAGATAGAGTAAATGATAAGTTTGAAGTTGTAAAAGATTATTTGCTTGCAAAAGGTCAAAAATATATCAATATTTATAGACAAAGACAAAAAGTAAAAATAGATTTAACAAAAATTTAATCACAAGAAATAAAAACACAACAATATTTGTAGTGTGTAATGGATTTTTAACATAGGAGTAACAATGAGAGTATTTGATAATGCAACTCAGGAACTTAAATATAAAGTTTTAAAAGAAGTTGCTAAACTTGCTTTTGAGGGCAGACTTGGCGATAGTTATTATGCGATACCACGTATATTAGTGCCAGATAATTCTCCAGCAATGAGGTGCTGTATTTATAAGGATAGAGCAATTGTTGAAGAGATGGTGCGTAATATTGTTGGTACTTGGCGCGTGCCTAATAATTTGCTTGATGTGCTAGATATTGCTTGTGATGAATGTCCTATTGATAGATATACTGTAAGTGAAGGTTGTAGAGGTTGTATATCTCACAGGTGCGTATCAAGTTGCCCAGTGCAAGCAATTCGTATAAGCAAAACAAAAAAGGCTGTTATAGATATTGACAAATGTATTGAATGTGGTAAATGTTTTAAAGCCTGTCCATACAATGCAATACGTGAAAATGTTCGTCCTTGTGTTCGTGCTTGCAAAATAGGCGCTATCAAGGTGGAAAAAACTAAAAAAGCAAGTATTGATTATAACAAATGCGTAAGTTGTGGTGCTTGTATGGTAAAATGTCCGTTTGGTGCTATACAAGATAGGTCATACATATTGCAAACTATAGATATTTTAAAAGAAAGTGAAAACAATACAAATTATAAAGTATATGCAATGGTTGCTCCATCAATTGGTACTCAATTTAATTATGCAGAAGTTGAACAAATTTGCACTGCGTTAAAGATTTTAGGGGTATACGACATATTTGAAGTTGCAACAGGTGCAGATATAACCTCATATAAGGATGCTCATGAATATGCAGAAAAAAGTGCGTTAATGTCTTCTTGTTGCCCATCTTTTGTGGAATATGTTAATAAGCAATTTCCTCAACTTGCGGGTAGTATATCTGTTAACCCATCACCAATGGTGGAATGTGCTAAGTTAATCAAAAAGCAAGAGTCTAATTCTAAAGTGATATTTATTGGACCTTGCGTCAGTAAAAAGAATGAAGCAAGACTACCAGAAGTTAGTAAGTATGTTGACAATGTTATTACTTTTGAGGAATTGCAGGCTCTTATTGATAGTCGTGACATTAAGGTTGAAGAACTTGAAAAAACGCAAATTAAATCTGCCTCATATTTTGGTAGAGTATTTGCAAGAGTAGGCGGTGTTAGCGAAGCCGTTTGCAATGTAATAAAAGAAGAAAATCTAAATATTATTCCAAATATTGTTTGTGCAGATGGGTTAGATAATATAAAAATAGCCTTATTAAAAAATAATAAAGGCTTAGCAAAAGGTTTATTTATTGAAGGTATGGCATGTAGTGGCGGTTGTGTTAACGGACCGGGGTGTGTAAACCATGATGCAAGAAGCATAAAGATGATGAATGAATATAGCGAAAAAGCCTTTAAAGATAATGTAATAAAAAGTGTAAAAGACAATATGGATAACTAACAATAAAATCATAGGTTTTGTGCCTATGATTTTTAAATATTATAACCAATGTTGATTTTTTAGTATAATATTTTCTATCAAATTCAATAAAAAAAGAAAGAATTTTGCTATTTTATTCAAAAATGTAAAGATACTGCAAATAAATGTCGAAATTTATAATTTTATGTAATATTTATGAAAAATGATATATGTACAAAAAAAATAAATTGACTAAACAAAAATATATGTATATAATAAAAACATAATCTATAGCAAATTGCAGTAAATTGTTACTGACAAACAATTTGTTATATAAATTTTGGAAGTACTAACTTCATAAAACTTTTTACAATTCTATTACCGGAACCGGTACGGGTAACACTGTACCGGTTTTGGTATTTTTAACTTAGGTATTATAATAGTATTACATTGTAAGCCAAATTAATTCTAGCATTTTAATTTTATTAAATCAAAACAAAATTATAAAACATTCTAAATTAATAAGTTTTAGTGTGTTTGTTTTTGTGTAAAGTTTGATTTAGTATAAAAGTAAGATTTAATCAAATAAACTATCAAAAATCGGGGGTAAAAGAGATAAAATAGGATAAACAATGTAAAAAATAA
>CAJTNW010000027.1 GCA_910577795.1 uncultured Christensenella sp. | reverse complement strand
TAAAAAAGCCATTGCTAAAAATAAAAAAATAATGTATAATTAATCCATGAGTAAATTTATTGGAATTTATGGTGGTGCTTTTGACCCGCCACATTTATCTCATATCAATACAGCAAAAGCATTGATAGAAGAAAGAGGATATGATAAATTAATATTATTGCCAAGTCATAATCCGCCTCATAAATTGTTGAGTGCTAACGATTATGATAGACTATGTATGCTTAAATTAATTGCAAGCGATAAAATGGAAGTATCTGATTTGGAAATCAAACGTCAAGGCATAGGTTACACTGTGGATTATTTGCCTGACATTATTGCTAAATACGGAGATAATATAGAGTATATTATTGGTGGAGATAGTTTTTTGAATTTTGATAAATGGTATAAACCGTTGGAAATTTTAAAACTTGTATCAATTGTGGTTGTAGCAAGAGATGGCGAGAGAGAAAAACTATACACTAAACTTGCAGAATACGAAAATATTCCTAAAAAAGGTATTATAATTGCAAAATATATGCCAGATAGTATGTCTTCAAGTGATATACGCAATAAATTAAGGTTGCATTTGCCAGTACAAGACTTGTTGGATAGCAAAGTTGCAGAGTATATTAAAAATAATAATTTATACAACGAATATGGTGCATTGGTAGAAACATTAAAGGCAAATATAAGTGAGGAAAGATTTTTGCATACCTTAAGAGTTGTTATTTATGCACTTAAGTTTGTGGATAAATTAAAACTTGATTATAACAAAGTGTTTATTGCAAGTTTATTGCATGACTGTGCCAAAAACAATATTAATTATGGTTATATATATAATAATAAATTAGTACCTTTAGATAGTAAAAACACTCCAATTGCTCATGCTTTTTGTGGTAGCATTGTAGCAAAAGAGAAATATGGCATAACAGATACAGAAATATTAGATGCTATATTTTGCCATAGCACAGCAAAACCTAATATGACAAACCTTGCAAAACTTGTATATTCAGCAGATATGTTAGAAGAAGGACGAGATTTTGATGGTGTGGAAAAATTAAGAGAAAAATTTGACAAAGATTTTGATAGAGGTTTTATTGCGTGTTTAGAGAAAACAGTTTTACATTTGCAAAAGGAAAATAAGGAAATTTATCCTTTGACTATTGACGCATATAACTATTATAAAAGCAAAAAATAATTGTAAGAATAAATATATTTATTAAAAAAGGAGAAAATATGGAATTTACAGCAGAAGAAATAAAAGACTTAGTAGTTATGGCTTGTATTGATAAAAAAGCAAAGGATATTGCAGTAATAAAAGTTGACCATTTGACAGTTATTGCAGATTATTTGGTTGTTGCAAGTGGTAAATCTACTTCGCAAGTAAAGGCAATTGCTAATAATATTGATGACTTTTTATCAAAGGAAGGAATAGAGCCAATTGGTAGAGAGGGTATCCCTGAGGGAAGATGGGCAGTTGTAGACTATGGTGTTGTGCTTGCTCATGTTTTTAATGAAGAAAGCAGAAAACTATATTGCCTTGACCAATTATGGAGTGATGGAAGTAATGTTACTTTTATTACAGATGAGGAATAATTTTAATTTTAAGAGATAGTAAGTAATAATTAAATTTGCATATTTTGGTAAAGTTTGCTAATAATAATTGTATGAATAACTTTATTACGTATGAAAATGTGCAATATATGTCATTGCCGTCACAAGTAAATTATAGTAGTTTTATTGTAAGCAATGCACAAACAAATGATTATGATTTTGTGCAAATTGTAGTAGGGGTAGGAAAAGTCCGCCAAGCAGTATGCTATAAAATGGCAAATGGTGAGGTATTGGTTGGAGTATTATCTGAACCACTTTTTAGTTTGTCTGAAAGATTAAATTTGCTACTGGATATAGAAAAAGCAGTAAAAGAAATTACGCATAAAAATGTGTATGTAACACTTGATACAGACTTGTTTGTTGGTATAAGTAAATGTAAAGAAGATGCAAAGGCTGAGCAATTAAAAGAATTGATAATTATGAGAAATAGTGCTAGAATGTAAATTATTATAAAAAAAGTCTTGTCTTTTGTAAAAGTTTATGTTATAATTATGTAAATCAATTAGGAGAGGGTTTAAAATGAAATATTCAATTTACGCTGTAGATAATAATGAAAGCATGAGAGACCTATATAAGTACACTTTTGAGCCTTTAGGTTATGAGTGCAGAACTTTCCATTCAGCAGAAGAGTTGTTTGTAGCATTGGAAAAGAATTTGCCTAATGTTTTGTTAATGGAAGTGGAATTGCCAAAACCTGGTATGGATGGTATTGAGGCACTAAAGATTTTAAGAGAACAATATCAAACTTTATCAATTATTATAGTTAGTTCTAGAGGTGATGAGGTTAGTAAAGTACGTGGTTTAGACTCAGGTGCAGATGATTACATAGTAAAACCATGTGGTGTACTAGAATTAGTTGCAAGAGTAAAAGTAAGTATTCGTAAGCAAAATTTTGCTAAAGAAGAATCAACTGTGTTTGAATATGGCGATATCTTTTTGAATAACGATGAGCACATTGTAACTGTAAATGGTAATGTAGTAAAAATGACTTTAAAAGAATTTAATCTTTTAAAACTTTTAATGTCAAAAGCGGGTAATGTTGTACCTAGAGAATCTATTCTTAACGATGTTTGGGGATTTGAGTATTATGGTAAAACTCGTACCTTAGATATGCATGTTAAATCTTTGAGAAGTAAATTGTCAGAGTTTAGCAATAAGGAATATATCCAAACAATAAGAGGTGTAGGATATAAATTTATTAATCAATAATCAAAATTTTAATGTGCCCAAATATAGGGCATATTTTTTTTGCTTATATTACTGTAAAAACAATAAAATATCTAAACACCTATCAAAAATCGATACTAAATTTAAGTTAAATATATGATTTAATAACAGCGCTTGACTTATATATAAAATAATGTTAAAATTCTAAAGAGGTAATATATGAGTTTTTTGGCTACAAAAAAAGAGGAATTAAATGGTGCAAAACCAGATTTTATTTATGTAACGGGTGAGGCATATTGTGACCATCCGTCATTTGGCACGGCAATAATTTCGCGTATGCTTGAACATTTAGGATTTTTGGTTGCTATCATTCCACAGCCGCAAAAGGATAGTGATTATCTTGAATTTGGAACTCCTAAATATGGCTTTTTTGTATCCAGTGGTGTTGTAGATAGTATGGTTAATAACTATACGGTTGCAAAAATTCCTAGGTCAAAAGATGTTTATAGTGAAGGTGGAGATGTAGGAAAACGTCCAGATAGAGCAGTTACTGTGTATACAAAGGCGATTAAAAGGTTGTTTCCTAATAGTCCAGTTGTTATTGGCGGAATAGAGGCATCTTTAAGAAGATTTGCTCATTATGATTATTGGGCGGATAGAGTATTGCCAAGTATTTTAGTGGATAGTGGGGCAGATTTACTTATTTATGGAATGGGTGAAGTGCCAATTTTGGATATTGCTAAAAGTATAAAAAAAGGAATACCTCTTGATAAAATACGCGATATACAAGGTGTATGTTATTTAGATAACTACGAAAATTTATCTAAAAAATTAAAAAATCAAATAGAAGAGCATACTGCAATATTTTGCCCAAGTTTTGATGATGTGGTAGAAAATAAAAAATCTTATGTAAAAGCATTTAATATACAGTCTCAAAATAATGACCATATTACAGCAAAAGTATTATTGCAAAAACAACCAGATGGAAGGTATTTAGTCCAAAATATTCCACAAAGACCTTGTAGTGAGGAAGAAATGGATATGGTGTATTCTTTGCCTTATGAAAGAACATATCACCCAATGTATACAAGAGGAGTGCCAGCGATAGAAGAAGTTAAGTTTTCAGTTACTTCTCAAAGAGGTTGTTTTGGCGGTTGTAGTTATTGTGCAATAACATATCATCAAGGTAGAATTATTCAAAAAAGAAGTAAGCAGTCAATAATCCGTGAAGTTAAAATTTTTATTCAAGATAAAGATTTTAAAGGCTATGTACATGATGTAGGTGGTCCTACAGCAAATTTTAGAAATGTTTCTTGCAAACACCAAAAGAAGAATGGTGTATGCTTAAAAAAGAATTGTATTGGCTACAAATCTTGCAGTAATTTAGAAGTTTCTCATAATGAATACCTTGACTTATTAAGAGAATTAAGGGCATTGGAAGGTGTTAAAAAAGTATTTATTAGAAGTGGCATAAGATATGATTATTTGATGATGGATAATGATGATAGTTTTATGACGGAAGTTATAAAGCATCATATAAGTGGACAATTAAAAGTTGCGCCTGAACATACAGAAGATAATGTGCTTAAATTAATGAATAAACCTCCATTTAGAGTTTATCAAGAGTTTAAGACTAAGTTTGATAAAATTAATCAAAACTTAGGTAAAAAACAATATCTTGTACCTTATTTAATTTCTTCTCACCCCGGTTGTAGTTTGAAAGATGCTGTGCGACTTGCTGAATATTTAAAAAGAATAAATTATATGCCAGAGCAAGTGCAGGACTTTTATCCTACACCATCAACAAAATCTACATGTATGTATTACACAGGCTTAAATCCAGATACGTTAGAAGAGATTTTTGTGCCAAAAACTAAGGAAGAAAAAAAGATGCAAAGAGCATTGTTGCAATATCGCAAAAAGGAAAATTATGATATTGTACATAAAGCACTGGAACTTGCTGGTAGGAAAGATTTAATTGGTTTTGGACCTAATTGCTTAATCAAACCTACAAAAGAAGAGGCAATTATAAATAGTAAAAAAACTAATAATGTCATTAATAATAAAGATAAAAATACTAGCAATATTATTAATAATAAGAATAATAAAAGTAAAAGTTTTTCTAATAATAGATTTTCTAATAATAAAAAAAATAATTTTAATAAAAATAATAAAAAAAGATAAAAACAGCCAAATATTTGGCTGTTTTTTGTACTATTTTTATTTAGTAAACAAAAAACTTCTGAAATTAATCAGAAGTTTTTTTGTTAATCAAGATATTTTAAATTAGTCTTGGTGTTTTTTGTTAATGTCACGTTTTTGAGCATTTGCTTTGTTTTCATCAACTTTGTTTCTGTTATAAGTTTCAGTGCCTTTTTCGTTAAAGTTGTTTTTCTTAGAGAATTTAGCAAATACATTAAATTTCTTTAACAAGAAGATTATTACAACAATAACAATTAAACCACCAATAATACCTGAAGTGATATATAACCATAGTAATGGGTCAACTTCTTTCTCTTTTTCTTCTTCTGGTTCTTTATTTAAATCATCAGAAGTAAAGATAATTCTGTGTTTTACACTTGTAATATTTTTATCAAAATTGAAGTCATTTTCTTCTTCGCTAGTTTCAGGGAATTTATCCTCTGGAACTTGTGTATTAAATCTGTCTTCAGTTATTTCACTTATTGAAACGTTGTCAACAAACAAGTAACCAGCAACATAATTTTCTTCGCCAGAAGTACCAAGTGATACACTTAATTGAACACTGTCAATATCTGCATTGTCTTGTGTTGCAATAAAGAATGAGTATCTTCTCCATTCTCCAGCAGTATTAACATTAATACCTCTTGAATCGTTTTTGCCAAACTCATAAGTTGAGTTATGAAGTTTCAATTGAATTCTTGCAGTTTTATCTTTATCAACATTGTAAGTCAAAACAAATACACTAATTTCATAATATTTATTTGCAGTCAAACTATTTTCAGCAAGAGTAGTGCTATATGTGTACTCAGATGCAACATTATTGTTGATTACCAAAATATTATTATTGCTTGAACCTTCTGCCACTGCCTCATAATTATTTAAATTAATTTTAGGTGCTTTGTTCATAATGTCAATTAACACATCAGCATCAATTGGTTTGTTAGATTTTCCGTCTTCATATTCACCAGCAAACCATTCACGGTTACCATGGTCACGATTATAAACACCAGCAATAGATTTACCTTTGCCACTAGGAGCATCAGTATCTGCGTGTGAACCTGTCCAGCCATCTGGAGTATCTAAAGTAGCATTGTCAGAATTTGAAGTAGCATTATCAAAAGTTGTAGTGCTAAATGTTGTTGCAATTTCATTTGCAGGTTGTTTTCAATTTCTTTTACTTTATTATCAAAGAAGTCTTCGTCTTCTATTTGTACTATTGTTGGTAGGTCAAAAAATACTGTACCACTTGTTTTAATATCACTATCATTGCCACCAAATTTTAACTCTAAATAAATTGTAGAATTATCAAATCCAGCATTTATAAAGAATTTGTATTCTATCCAACCAGTACTTGTTGAAGTTATTTCAAAACTTTCAAGAACAGTTTTTGAAGATGACAATAAGTTTATAGTTGCTGCGTTTCCGCTATATAAATATGCCCAAACAGATAATTCGTATTTATTACCCTTAGACAAACTTATAGAAGGTGAGGTGAATCCCCAAGGTGTGCTTTGTCTATCGCTTGCCTTGTTTGCACTAATTGCAAGTACATTTGTATTGTCCTTTGCAACAGGTGCATCGCCCCATTCTTGAATAATATCACTAGTAACATTAAGTGCATTTTTTTGAATAGCATTGTTTACATTAAATACACCTGCATAAAGATTATCTAAATCGTCTTTTGAAGAAGTAGTCCAGTTAAGTGGTAGACCAAACATTCCTTTAGTGTTTTTGTCCAAGAAATCTTCTTCGTCAAAACTATCTTCATATTGAGTTTTTGTAGCAGAAATATCTATTTGGTTAAAATCTGCATTGCCAATTGTTTTACTTTCAGATTTGAAAGAATGTTTTTTAACATAATCACCAGAAGATTCTGAATTGTAATCAGCATAATTAACTTTGTACATTTCAAATTCTGTAATAGATACAGAACCTTTTACAAGTGTATCAGGGGTTAGGTTGCTACCACTTCCCATAACTACTTCAAAGTAAATTTCGCTTACTTCTTTTAAATCACCTTGGATAAGAAAAGCAAACTCAATATATCCGTCAAGTAATTCTTCCTCTTCAAGATTTTTAGTGTTAAAATCACTTATTTTAGTTATTTCAGTATCTTTACCATCTTTAACTTTTTTGTAAAGAATAATCTCTATTCCTTTATCAGTATCAATATCTTCTGTTTTTACTTTAAAGGATAATCTGTAATGGTTGTTTGCTGCTATCTCTAATGTTTTATTATATTTATATTTAGTAATACTAGGTCTTTCATTGGTAATTGAAATTACATTGTCTGCAATAGTTAGTTTTCCACGATAATCTGTAGGAATACCATCATGTTTGTCATAAGTGCCAGCCACATAATTGTCAGCACCATAAATATCTGTAATGTTGATTAGGTTAGTGCCACTACCTAATTTTGATTCCATATCTGCTTGAAGGCTTGTATCTGCACTATTATAATCAGATTCAGCAATTGTTTCAAGAGTTATTTCATCAAAGAAAGCCGCACCTTTAACATTGTCAGAATGATTTTTGCCACCTTTACCTAATCCTAATTGAATGTAGATTTCTTTATTTCTTTTTTGGTCGCCTTTAATAAACAAACTTACTTGACTCCATTCACCATTTGTAACAATGTTGTCAATAGATTTAATTTGTTCATTTTTATCAGTAGAAGTTTTTATAGTAAAGTATGCACCACTGCCTTCTATATCTTTAGTTAATACCCAAACAGAAAGTTTGTAATATTTGCCAGCAGCAATTTTTAATCTATTATCTGTTCTGTAACTATAAGCAGTTGCTTGTTTGTTATTAAGCATTAAGAATTTGCTGTCATTACCTTTTGGCTTAACATTATCAGCAACAGCAGGAATACCGCTTGTGCTTGTATCAATAATACCTCTTTCCAAATAGTCAGAACCAGTTGGAGCGGTTTCACCACTTTCACCACTGCTTGAAACGCCAGTCCATTTACGAGCAGTGAATGGGTTTTCGCTACCACTAATGTTAATGAAAGAAGTATCGCCATTAGTTAAATCAATAGCACCTTGTTGTTGGTTGTTTGCAGCAGCGGCAGCAAAGTCATTATATTTTTCTTCAGCAGTTTTTGCATCGTCATCTTTAACTTCAGATACAACAATGTTATCAAAGAAAGCATAACCATTAGAAAGTTTACCATCTTTTTTACCATCTTTACCATTTGACAAAACTACATTGATAGAATTGCTTGAAAGGTTAGAAGTTTTAATCATTGCAGTATAAGTTTGCCAACTGCCATTTGTTTTGATGCCTTCAAACTCAATAAAAGCATCGCCAGCAATTTTAATATAAGCACCATAACTATCCTCAGATAGTTTGTCAGTTTTTACTGAAAGTTTAATTTCAAAAACTTTATTTGCACTTAAACTAAAATTGCTTGAAGTGTATTTGTAAGAATTATCCTTTTTGTTGTAAATCATAAGGATATTTGTGTCAGTAGTTGCAACTGCACCAGGATTAGGAAGTCTATTCCAAATCTTTTTGTTTTTATCGTATGCACTTTTTTCAGTATCAATTACACCTGCAGCCAATGAATCTTCATCAGTTTCAGTAGAATTGCCAGAAGTAGTACTGCCAGCAGAGCCTGTCCAACTACCTGGGATTTTTGGGAAATCATCAGAAGTAGTAACTTCAAAATTACCATTAGCGATAAATTCACTTGTGTCTTTTACTTCCCCTGTTGTTTCGTTATCTTTATCACATGCTATAAGTGTTGTAAGCAAAGTGATGCACAAAATAACGATTAACAGAATTGTCAAAAATTTGTGTTTTTTGTTCATTTTACCACCTTTGTCTAATATTACATTAGTTGATTTAATAAATTAATCGTTTATTATTATATACTATTATTAAAAATAAATCAATAGTTTATAAGCATTTTTTATAATTATTTAATTAAAATAATGTGTATTGTAATGCTAATATTTAATAAATAGTCAAATAATTTGCCAGTAATTTGCAGAAACTAGGATAAAAATTAAATATAGTACTGATTTTCGTCAAGTTTAAAGCAGTTTAAATAGTTTTTATTAATTTGTATGACAAAAAAATATAAACTATCATAAAATGGCATAAATTCCACATATTAACATTATGAGAGTAGAACAAAAGTTAAAAAAGAAAAATAAATTAAAGTTTGTATTTGTATCAATTGCAAGTAGTTTTGTTGGAATAATTAATGGACTATTGGGCGCTGGTGGAGGTTCATTGGTAGTGCCACTTTATGAGTCAGGAATGAATTTGGAGGCAAAAAAATCTCATGCAACAGCAATTGCAACAATGCTACCTAGTTGTATAGTAAGCGGTATTATTTATTTACTTGGTGGTAACTTTGATTTTGTTAGTGGTAGCATAATTACGGCAGGAGTAATTATAGGTGGTGTAGTAGGCTCAATTTTGCTAAAATTTATCAAAAACGATTTTTTGTCTTTAGTGTTTTATTTTATTATGATTTATGCTGGAATAAAACTGCTTATGCCACACTAAATTGTGGTATATGCTTATCATAGGTAATAAAAATACAATTTTATGCCGATTTTCATTGCATAAAGTTTGCTATTTTACAATTTACATAAATCTTATGGGGTGCGATATGGAATATTTTTTATATGTACTTTTTGGTGCTTTAGGTGGTCTAATAGGTGGTATGGGAATGGGAGGAGGAACAATACTTATCCCATTATTAACTTTATTTTTACATGTACCACAATTGCAAGCACAAACAATCAATTTAATATCTTTTATACCAATGGCAATAGTATCTTTGATAATTCATATCAAAAATAAACTTGTAGATTTTAAGGCATTATTTAAAGTTTTACCATTTGCTTTAGGGTTTAGTATTTTAAGTTCATTTTTTGCATTAAAAATAAATAGTGGAGTTTTAAGGACGATTTTCGGTGTGTTTATGCTGATTATAGGGGGTATTTTTATGCTTAAAACTATTAAAAATTATTTGTTTAAATTTCTTTCTAGCCATAAATCCGCTAATATAATTACTAAAATCAAACTTTTGGTTAAGCAAAAATAAAATTAATGTAAATTTTTTATATTTAGTATAGATTTTTAAAAGCAAATATGTTATAATATGCACATATAGGAAAGTTTAAGTTATTTGTTTTAAGGTGTCTACTTAGTTTTGTTGCTATTAAAACAAATAAAGTTTTAATTTATACAAAAGTTTAGATATGCAGACATATTTTTTTGAATTATGTTTGCAAATGGCATTTTAATGCGAAGGAGTTTTATGGAGAGAATAGGAATTATTGACCTTGGTTCAAATTCTGCTAGACTTGTTTTAGTAAATGTTCATGAGGGCGGTTATTTTGCTGTTTTTGATGAATTAAAAGAATCAGTCAGACTTGCGCAAGGTATGGATGAAGATGGTGTTTTAAGCCCAGCACGTGTAGAGCAAACTATAAAAACATTGCAAATGTTCAGACGTCTTTGTGACTCTAATAAAGTAAACAGAATTTATGCTTATGCTACTGCTGCTGTCAGAAATGCAAAAAATCAACATAGTTTTTTGGCAGAAGTACAATTAAAGTGTGGATTTAAATTGGAAATATTAGATGATGAGCAAGAAGCACAAATGGTTTACCAAGGTGTTATAAATAGTATGGATATTCCTAGAGGACTTATAATGGATATTGGCGGAGGTAGTACGCAACTTATTTACTATAACCGCAAAAATATTTTAGGACATGCTACTATTCCTTATGGTGCTGTTACTCTTACAGAAAAATTTAGAACTGTTACATACAGACCGCAAGAACGTGCGGAAAAGATTAAAGCCTTTTTTATGGAAGAATTAAATAAGGTTGAATTTTTAAATGAGATGGAGCCAGACGTAAGATTTATTGGTGTTGGTGGTTCTTTTAGAAATGTAGGCAAAATTAGCCGTATGCTAAGAAAGTATCCATTAAATATGTTACATAATTACGTTGTACCATCTAATGAATTTAATAGCATATACAATAACATTAAATCACTTGATTTAGATAAAACTATGAAGATAAAAGGATTATCTAGTGTACGTGCGGATATTTTCCCATCAGCACTTGCAGCAGTTAGTGCCGTGTTTGAAAAATTGCAATTTAATGATGTAACTATATCAGGTTGTGGACTTCGTGAAGGTGCTATGTTTAAAATAGCAGTTCCATCTACAAATGATAAGCCAATTAGTGATGTTTTGGGACATAGTTTGTACACTACATTAAATTTCTATCAAGAAAATATTGGTCATGCAGAACAAGTTTATAACTTATCTGTACAGTTGTTTAAACAATTAAGGGTATTACATAAATTGCCTAGGGCTTATGTAAAAGTGTTAAGAGTTGCCGCAATGTTGCATGATACTGGCAATAAAATAAAATACTATGACCATCATAAACATAGTGCATACATAATTTTACATAGTAATCTATATGGCATATCTCACAAAGATTTAGTTATGAGTGCAATGGTTGCTAGTATGCACAGAAAAGGTGAACTTGACGCAAGTACATTTATGAAGTACAGAGATATGATAACAGAAGAGGACTTATATGCTGTATTAAAATTAGGTGTAATTGTTAGAATAGCAGAATCACTAGATAGGTCTATGGATAGTGTAATAAAGGAAATTAATTGTGATGTTTTAGGTGATAGTGTTATAATGAAAACAGAGTCTGTTGGAGATTGTTCACTAGAAATAAAAAATGCACTTTCTGCAACTAATGAATTTAAAAAGCATTTTAATAAAAACTTGCAAATACTTTGATTAAAATAATAAAACATATTTTAATTTTTGCTACTTTTGTTTTATTCGTTGTTTCTCCTAATATACATTCCGCATTTTTGCGGAATGTATATTTTTATGCTTAAATGAATAATTGAACATATTTTGTTTTGTAAATATAAAAAGATATATCTACTTTACGTGGATATATCTTTTTAAACTTAATATAAATATTAGATTTTCCTTTTAATTATTCATATTTATTAATCTACAATATGTAGATATTGTCATATTGAGATATGTAAATATGAACATTTATAAGGTTTTGAGTTCCCTTTGCATCTGTTTAAATTTAATATAAGTATAAATTTTTTTAATTTGCTCTGGGGTAAGTTTTGTGCCACTTATTTTTTGATTAGACGAATAAGTGGATAAATCTGGTATTTGTTTATTTTCCTGCTTATTATTTGAATTAGTAATTCTTGTATCGGAACTTGCAACTTGAATAACATTTGTATCCGTTAAACTTTCATTTGCTATTATTTGAGGCTCAGATTTGTTTATTATAATATCTCCATTTATATGACTATAATTATCTGCACATCTTAAACTTGTAGGAAGAATTTTAGTGTAATTTACTTTCATTTTGTTTAACTTATTAAATAAAAACTCACTTTCAAAATCTCCACATAAAATATACACACCTAAATAATTGTTTTTTGTGCATAACTCTATTGTGTCTAGTGCTTGAGGTATATCCAAAGCAACTTTTTTGCGACTTCCAGAATATTGGTGGATTATTTCGCCATTATTAAAAGGTAGTTTGTTGTGTTTTTGTTCAATATAGTTATAAATATGAATTTCGCATTTTTCATGGTTCAATTCACTAAGTAAATGTAAATAACTTTGATTATTTAGCCTAGTTGTATTTAAATCAATTGTCAAAAGATAACCAGTCAAAATTACTCCTTACTTCCGTCTCTTTTATGATAAAACAAATATTGTTGTGCATAACCTGCATTCTTGCCATACATATCAATTAAGTTTTGTCTTATTACTTTTGGTGATGCAGAATTTCCAAATAAGTCTTGGTATATTTTTTTAACCCAAGTATCAACAGGAAATACATCCATCTTGTGATATGCAAAAAGCAATATGCAGTCTGCAACTTTTGGACCTACACCTACTAAGTTAGCACATAAATATTTATTTGCGTCAAAGCCATTTAAATTAAAAGGTTCGGATAAATTTATTTTATTTTCTGCAAGGGTTTTAATTGTTTTTTCAAGGTATGAGGCACGATAACCGCAACCCATTGTTTTAAAATCATTTTCAGTAAATTTTGTTAGTTCCTCAATTGTTGGAAAATGACCTTGTGGTGCTATTCTGTTTAATATTCCTTGTATTCTTGGAATATTATTGTTTGCGGATATTATAAAACTTAAAATTGTTTCTACAATATCTTGTCTTAAAATTCTTATGCCGTACCCATACCTAATTGCATTGCGCATCATAGGAAGTTCTTTTAGTTCCTCTTTAATTTTAGAATAATCGCAATTTAAATCAAAATAATTTTCAAAATATTCTTTATCCTCATTTTCTATGATAATAGAGTCATTATTTTGATATAATATTGCTTTTTTGTCCAATGAATAAACTTCAGCATAATCATTTTTTATTGTATAGCGGAATAATTGCCCACACTCTAAAGTTTGCTTAATATTAAAATCCTTAGCATCATAAATTATAGTATTTTTTTGCATATTTTTTTTACCTTTTGTGTCGATTTTTTATATTTGCAAGCAGAAAAATGTAAATATTTTTGTTTAATAAAATTTTACCCCATTTTTTGTCTGTCAATTTTTACATTTTTATTTTACAATATTTATAAAAATATTGCAACAATTGGTTGACAATTCTTTGCTAAAATGTTAAGTTTATCAGGAGGTTTGATAGAATGAGTGAAATGGTAGTGGAAAATAAAATTAAAGAAAACAAGTTGGGGGTAATGCCTATACCAAAATTATTGTTGACTATGTCTTTGCCAGCAATGTTTTCTATGCTTGTATCATCATTGTATAACATTGTTGATAGTCTTTTTGTCGCAAAAGTTAGTGGACTTGCACTTGATGCGGTTTCTTTTGCCTTTCCACTGCAACAGATTATGTTAGCCTTTGCTCTTGGTATTGGTGTAGGTACAAGTACTATTGTTGCACGTAGATTAGGCGAAAAAAATAAGCAAGATGCGGATACTCTTGCGCAGACCGGATTTAAAGTTGCAATAATAACTACTTTATGTTTTATGATTTTAGGTAGTTTTTTGCCAAAATTGTTTATGATGATTTTTACAGATAATCAAGATATTGTAAACATGGGCATGCAATATTTGACTATTTGTATGGTATGTTCTTTTGGAATGATGATAGAAATATTATTTTCAAAAGTACTGCAGGCAACAGGTAATATGATAATACCAATGCTATCTCAATTGCTAGGTGCTGTTATAAATATAATTTTTGACCCTATTTTTATTTTTGTTTGCAAACTTGGTATAATTGGTGCTGCTATGGCAACTGTACTTGGACAAATTATAAGTATGATATTTGTGGTTGTACTTGCTTCTAAAAGACGTCATGTTATAAATTTATTTTTTAAAAATTTAAAATTAAGTTGGAAAAAACTTAAAGAAATAGTAAGAATAGGTCTTCCAGTTATGATTATGAATGCGGTTGCTGGAATAATTGTAATTATTATGAACTCTATTATTGGCGGAATGAATGACAAAGCCCCATCTGCATTAGGTGTATATTTTAAATTGCAGTCTTTTGTGTTTATGCCTGTATTTGGTTTAAATCAAGGTGCTTTGCCTATAATGTCATTTAATTTTGGTGCAAATCAAGAAAAAAGATATAAACAAACCTTCTTACTTGCAATTGCTGTAAGTCTTGTAATTATGGCTGTGGGATTAATCGTATTCCAGTTGTGTCCAGAATGGTTGATTTCGCTTTTTGAAAATAGTAGTACGGAAGAGGAAATTGCAGGTTATGCTAAATTATTACAAGTAGGAACGGTTACCCTTAAAGTTATAAGTTGGAGTTTCTTGTTTGCGGCGGTAAACATAATAGTGACTACTGGCTATCAGTCAATTGGTTATGGTTTAACTTCATTGATAATGTCACTATTAAGACAAGTTATATTCATTTTACCTGTTGCAATTTTGTTTGGAAAACTTTGGGGACTTGATGTGTTGGAGTTATCCTATTTCAGATATACTGGTTATGGTAATATTTACACCTTATTATATTTTTGCAGTTAAAAAAGCATTTGCAAAACGTATAAAAAACAAAGAAACAGTATTGGATAGTGAATTAAATAAAGAATTTAGTGTAGTAGAAAGTATTGCAGAGCAGTCGCTAGAACAAGAACAAATTGCTTTAACAGCAGCCAGTACAATGAATAATGAAGATACCAAAAAATAAAACAAGCCACAATATCAGTGTTTACTGAAAAGGTGGTTTTTTGATAATTTATGTAATAGATAAATGTATGTAATATATTTAGATTAAAAAAGTAAGCCCGCTGCAATTAAGCAGTGGGCTATTTATATGAAATAAAAGTAGTTATTAGTTATAAAATTTATTTAAAGATAATAGAATAAATTAATAATGGTTACTACTTTTATATTTGAAAATTAATAACGAATATTAGTTTTAATTTGATTAAAATAATAATCATTACTATTTTTAATAAAGATTAATAAGACAATAATGATAATTTATATATTTATATAAATATTGTATTAGTTAATTTATTAAAAATTTACAGATTACCAATTGTTGCAACCACAGCCATTATTTCTGCTATTCCATACAAGAAAAACAGGAGCACCATTTAAATTACCTTGGTTTGCTAAGTTGCTGCAAGAACCATAGCCACAACCGCAGCCATTTCTAGCATTGCCACAGCCACAAGAGTTGCAACCAAAATTGTTATTGCAACCACAAGAATTGCAGCCGCAGCCGCTTCTTGCATTATTGCAACCATAGTTATTAAATAAATTATTTATATTGTTTGGCCAGTTGTTGCAGCCACAACAATTATTTCTATTACAATTATTGCAATTAAAATTACACATAAATATACCTCAAATTCATAGCGATTTAAAGAGTATAATAAAATTTATTAAGACATAAAATTTCTATAATTTTCAGTTAAAATATAGTGATATTTGTCACATCTGTAATGAATAAATCAAAGTGTATTTTTTTATTCATTTTTATGGCAAAAATCATTAAAATTACGTCATAAAATTATATTTATTCTCTTCTACTATGAGGATATGATTTTTAAAAAAATAATGTGAAAAATTTTGGATAAAAGACTAGACATTTTTATATAAATGTGTTATTATATTTATACAAATAAAATATATAATAAAAGTAAGAAATATGACACAAAATATTATTAAAAAATTACTGATTTTTTAACTTGATAAAATTAAAATTTTGTGATTATAAAACAAATAATATTTGAGGAATATGATTAACATTAAAATTGTATTTTAAAATAACTTTTAACAGCCATCATATAAATATTCCGAATATGAAATTGGCTTTAATAATCTTGGAGGTATTGAAATGAGAGAGGAATGGAAAGGTTTTAACGAAGGTGTTTGGACTGAAAGTATCAATGTAGCAGACTTTATTAAAAGCAACTACACTTTTTACGATGGGGATGCAAGTTTCTTATGTGGACCAACAAAAAGAACTTCTGCTGTTATGGAGAAGGTAAATGCTTTGCTAAAAGAAGAAACTGAAAAGGGTGTTGTTGGCATTGACACAGAAAAAGAAACATCTATTTTAAGTTATGGCCCAGGTTATATCGATAAAGATAAAGAAATCATTGTTGGTTTACAAACAGAGGCTCCACTTGTTCGTGGTGTAAACTTGTTTGGTGGTAAGAGAATGGCTATTTCTGCTTGCGAAAATTATGGATATAAGATTTCTGATAAAGTTCTTGACGAATTTAAGTACAGAACTACTCATAACGATGGTGTTTTCAGAGCATACAATGAGACTATGAGAAAAGCAAGACACGTTGGTATTATCACAGGTCTTCCAGATGCTTATGGTCGTGGTCGTTTGATAGGTGACTACAGAAGATTAGCACTTTATGGTATGGATTTCTTAATTCAACAAAAAATGGCTGACAAAGTTGCTTATGGCAATAAAAATATGACTGAAGAAAATATCCGTATAGTTGAAGAACTTGCAAAGCAAATTGAATTCATGAAACAATTAAAAGTTCTTGCAAATAACTATGGCTTTGATATTTCTAACCCTGCTAAAAATGCACAAGAGGCTGTACAATTCACTTACTTTGCATACTTAGGTTCAGTAAAAGAGCAAAATGGTGCTGCAAACTCTATTGGTCGTATTTCAACTTTCTTGGATATTTATTTTGAAAGAGATTTGAAAAATGGTGTATTAACAGAAGAGCAAGCACAAGAGATTATGGATGACTTAATTATTAAATTGCGTTTGGTTCGTCACTTAAGAACTGAAGAGTACAATGACCTATTTGCTGGTGACCCTACATGGGTAACTATGAGTGAGGCTGGTGTAGATGGCGAAGGTAATCCAATGGTTACTAAAAACTCTTATCGTGTACTACAAACTTTGTACAACTTAGGTAGCAGTTGTGAACCTAATATTACAATTTTGTGGAGTCAAAAACTTCCTCAAGCATACAAAAATTTCTGTGCACAAGTTTCTATTGATACAGATAGTATTCAATATGAAAATGATGATGTAATGCGTTGCAGATATGGTAATGACTATGCTATTGCTTGCTGTGTTTCTGCAATGGATACTGGTAAACAAATGCAATTCTTTGGTGCTAGATGCAATATGGCAAAAGTATTGTTAATGGCATTAAATGGTGGTGTTGACGAAGTTCATGGCGAACAAGTTGCTCCAAAAGGCAAAGTATTTGAAGAAGGCAAGCCACTTGTTTATGAAGAGGTTATGGAGGCTTACGACAAATACAGTGACTGGATTGCAAACCTATATGTTAATACTTTAAATATTATCCACTATATGCATGATAAATATGCATATGAGCGTTTGACTATGGCTTTCCATGACACAGAACCTCACAGATGGATGGCATTTGGTATTAGTGGTCTTTCTGTATTAACAGATAGTTTGAGTGCTATTAAATATGCTAAAGTTACTCCTATTAAGGATGAACGTGGTGTTATTGTTGACTTTAAAACTGAGGGTGAATTCCCTAAATATGGTAACGATGATGATAGAGTTGATAGCATTGCTAAATATATTACAGATGATTTCTATGCTAAATTAAAGAAAACTCCTTGCTACCGTAACGCAACTCATACATTGAGTGTATTGACTATTACTTCAAACGTAGTTTATGGTAGAAAAACTGGTAATACTCCAGATGGACGTCGTGCTAAAGAGCCATTTGCTCCAGGTGCAAACCCAATGCATGGTAGAGATAGCAGCGGTGCAGTTGCAAGTTTAACAAGTGTTTCTAAATTGAACTATGATAGTTGCCGTGATGGTATTTCAAATACTTTCTCAGTTACTCCAGAAGCACTAGGTAAAGATAAGCCAACTCAAATTACTAACTTAACAACTATGCTTGATGGTTACTTTGGTAGAGATGCTCATCACTTGAATGTTAACGTATTAAACAGAGAATTATTAATTGACGCAATGAATAATCCTGGCAAATACCCAACTCTTACTGTTCGTGTAAGTGGTTATGCTGTAAACTTCAATAAACTTACTCGTGATAAACAAGAAGAAGTTATTGCTAGAACATTCCACCAAAAATTATAAGATTTTATGGAAACTATATTAAATGTCCACTCTATCGAGAGTTTTGCAACTCTTGAAGGGGCGGGTATAAGATATGCGTTGTTTTTGCAAGGTTGCCCATACAGATGTGTTTATTGCCATAATCCAGATACTTGGAAGTGTGGTATTGGTAAATCCAAAACTGTAGATAGTGTTATTGAGCAAATGCAACATTACAAATCTTTTTATAAAAATGGAGGAGGTCTGACCGTAACAGGTGGTGAACCACTTATGCAGTCAGATGGTGTACTTGAGTTATTTAAAAGAGTACATTCGGAATTAGGACTTACTAATACCATTGATACTTCATGTGCAGTAATACCTGATAACATTAATGAAATTTTGCATTATACCGATTTAGTTATTGTGGATTTAAAATTCCATAATAATGAAGATTATTTGCAATATGCTAATGGTTCACTGGATAATACTATTACTATGCTAAAAAAAACACTCCAGTTTGGTGTTAAAGTTTTAGTAAGAACTGTAGTTGTGCCAAATATAAACGATACTTTTGAAGATATAGACAAATATGTCGAAATTGTAAACCAGTATCCTAATATAATTAAGTATGAATTATTAGGTTACCATACAATGGGTGTATTTAAATATAACGAATTAGGTATGAAATATCGTTTGGAAGGTGTGGAGCCATTGTCAGTATCAAAACTAAAAGAATTGCAGTCTTATGCAAATAGTAAACTAAAAATATAAACAATAAAACGGCTTTATTTAAGCCGTTTTTTTAGTGAATTATTGGAATAAAGTTACATTATAAATTCAACAATATATAGTTTAAAACATTATAAACAAAATGTTTTTATAAATTATATTGATTTCAAAATAGAATTAATATATAATATTAAATGTAGTAATATAATAGGGGGATAACATGAAGAGGAAAGGTTTTGTATATTTTGCAGTTATAATTGTTGTAGTTTTATTAACTTTAGTATTGGTTGGGTGTGGGGGTAATAAGTCCACTGAATATGACATTGTAAAAATGACTAAAATGGATAACTATGAATTGTTAAATGAGACTGCACAACATAATCAAGTTGTTTTTATTGGAGATTCTATTATAGAATTGTATCCTACTTATGAATTGTTTACTGGTAAAAACAAAAGAGTTTATAATCGTGGAATTAGTGGTGATACTTCAGATAGATTACTTGAAAGAATGGATAAAAATGCTTTAAATATTAACCCTGATATTGTATATATTTTGGTAGGTACAAATGACATTGCAAAAGGAAGAGAGCATAGTGCTATTATAAGCAATATAAATAATATAATTGATAAATGTAAGGATAAAGGTGTTAGTAAAATAATTGTAAGCGGCTTGTATCCAGTAAATAAATCTATTAATTCAAGTATGGTAGGAAAAAGAACTAATAAAGAGATAATTGAACTAAATAATAAAATAGAATCTGCCACAGCACAAAAAAATGTATTGTTTAGTGATTTAACCGCCGTTTTAGCAGATAGCGACGGAAACTTTAATAAAGACTACACCTACGATGGACTACACCCAAATGCAAAAGGATATCTAGAGATTACAAAAACCCTTATGCCATTAATTTTTGATTAAATAATTTATATTTATTTACACAAAACATAAATAAAGTGTCAGAAAAAGTATACTTTTTCTGACAAATTTTTTATTTTGGTTTTTTATAAATAATAGTTATTAATTGTAATTTATTTATATATATTAATACAATAATAATACAAAATAAACTGTTTTTTGTCAAGCCTCTAAGTGTCAGAAAAAGTATACTTTTTCTGACACTTAGTAGTAAGTATCATTGATATGATAAAAAGGAGAAAATAGTGGAAAAATTAAAAATGCAAACCGAAAATCTAGTAAACACAAATATTGATAAAATAGCGAATTTGTTCCCAAATTGTATAAGTGAGGGAACAGATAGCAATGGTAAAGTAGTTAAAATGGTGGACTTTGACTTGCTTAAGCAAGAATTAAGTGATATTGTTGTTGAAGGCAATGACGAAAGATATACAATGTCTTGGCCAGGAAAAAAACAAGCGATACTTACTGCAAATTCTCCAATAAATGCTACACTAAGACCTTGCAGAGAGGAAAGTGTAGATTTTGATAAAACAAAAAATCTTTACATAGAGGGAGACAATTTAGATGTACTTAAATTATTGCGTCATACATATTTAAATAAAGTAAAAATGATATATATTGACCCACCATACAATACAGGTAGTGATTTTGTGTATGGAGATGATTTTGCAACATCAGTAGAAGAATATTTGAAAGCAAGCAAAAGTTATGATGAGCAAGGTAATAAATTATTTCAAAATAATGATAGTAATGGTAAGTTCCATTCTGATTGGCTAAGTATGATGTATATGCGACTAAAACTTGCAAAAGATTTACTTACAGATGATGGTGTAATTTTTATATCTATTGGAGAAAAAGAACAAGCAAATATCAAAAAAATCTGCGATGAAATTTTTGGTGAGTTTAATTTCATTACTGATTTTATTTGGGAAAAAACTCAACATTTTGGTAGACAAAAACTAAATTATTATTCTAATGCTGACTATATATATTGTTATGCTAAAGAAAAATCATTTGCAAATGGAATATACAAAAAACTTTTAGTAGAATTTGTTAATAAAGAATTAGGAGATGCTCCATTGTTTAATGCCTCAAATAGCAAAAATCAACTAAAATTTCCTGCTGGTTGCGTAAAATTTAATATCAAAGATGGCACATATACAAAAACTACAAGTGCTGATTATAAACTACTAACTCCGGTTGTAGTAGAAAATTCAAAAAATAAAAATGAATTTATACTAGAATTTAAATCAAGATGGTCAAATTCTACAGTTCAAGATGAAATTAAAAAAGGAACAACATTTTGGGTAAAAACTGAGACTTTTGCAATTAGGGCTATTTATGGAGAAGATAAAACCAGTACAGTGTCACCAAAACAAATATTATTTACTAATGCAAAAAATGAATTTTGTGCAAAAGACCGTAATGGAATTAAAATCAATACAAGTGAGAATGCAACAAATGACCTTAATGACCTAATGGATAAAAAATGTTTTTCATATCCTAAACCAGTATCACTAATATTATATTTTATGAACTTGTTATATGATGAAAATAAGAATATACATCATAATAAATTTATTGTTTTAGATTTTTTCTCTGGTTCAGGGACTACGGCTCATGCTACTTTATTAGCAAATGCTCTTGACAAAGGCAATAGACAATATGTATTAGTACAATTACCAGAAAATTTAGATATAAATCTATCTAAAGTTTCTAAAGAAGCAAGGGAAATAGCAGAAAATGCTATTGAGTTATGTGATGAACTTAAGAAAAAACATCTTTTAACAGAAATAGGAAAAGAACGTATTCGTAGAGCGGGTAAAAAAATTAAGGATGAATATCCAAATGCTGAAAATTTAGATATAGGCTTCCGTGTATTAAAACTTGATGATAGTTGTATGAAAGATGTTTATTATAATCCAGAAAATTTATCTCAGGATATGTTAACTAGCCTTGAAGATAATATTAAAGAAGATAGGTCAGCAGAAGACTTATTGTTTCAAGTTATGCTTGATATGGGAGTAATGTTATCAAGTGAAATAAAAACACTAGATATATATGGTAAAAAAGTGTTTAACGTAAATGATGGCAACTTAATTTGCTGTTTTGATAGTAATTTGTCAGACGAAGTAGTAACAGAAATTGCTAAAATGAAACCGACTTACGCAGTATTCCGCGATAATTCAATTGCAAATGACAGCATATGTATAAACTTTGAACAAATTTTCAATACATATTCACCAACTACTAAAAGGAGGGTACTATAATGAGTAAAAAAATCATTTATTTAATATATCTATTTTTTTTAATACTTTCAATAATATTGATATGTTTATATTTTATTAATCCATATTATTCGGGTTATATATTGAGTTGTAATATTGGTGCGAGTTTAATAGGGGCAGTATTTTTAAGTTTTGCTATAGATATAACAAATAAATTAAATATTAATAAACAAAATTGGGGCCACTCAGTATTATGATGCAGGATATAATTTTAT